>JAUWQO010000123.1 GCA_030610995.1 Desulfobacterales bacterium | reverse complement strand
AAGTTATTTTTGAGCGAGACCTTAATCCTCTCAAATCCCCTCTAACAAGAGGGGTGGACGCGAAGCGGACGGGGTGTGTAAAAAAGGATGTAGCAGCATATCATATGAACACACCCCTAAATCCCCTCTTATTAGAGGGGACTTGAAAATTGTCTAACCGCACAGGTTGAAAGTTATTAAAGTATTACTTTTTCTTACAGACTCCGCATATAGTACATGATTCAACATTGCATGGTTCAGATGTTTTACCCTGTAGCGCCCTTTTGTACTCCCTCTTGAGATATGTTTTCCTGATTCCATGATCAATAAAATCCCAGGGAAGCAATTCATTTAAAGAGCGCTCCCTTAAAGCATAAAAATCAGGATTTAAATCAGTTGATTTTAAGGTTTTAGCCCAGTTGCCGTGGTTATAATGGGCTAAAGATAAAATTTTTGCCGCCTTTCGATCTCCTCGTGAAAACAGAGCCTGAATGTAGGCATGGCGAGGGATATACGCATGAACTCTTATGTTGGCGATCTTTTTTAAGCCATCTCTTACTCTCTTTATCTTCTTTTTTAATGTGCGCTCATCGTCCATCGCAACCCACTGAAAAGGAGTAAACGGTTTTGGCACAAAAGGATTAAGGCTTACGGTTATTTGTCCTATATGTTTCTTTATCCTGCTCGACTTCAGAAACCGTTGTTTTATCTTTACACATAGTTTTATTATCTCTTCAACATCATCCTCGGTTTCAGTCGGAAGTCCTATCATAAAATATAGCTTTAAGTTTGGAATGCCGTTTAAAACAAGGGTTTCAGCAGCCTCAAGTATATCTTCTTCAGTAATATTTTTATTGATTACTCTACGCATCCGTTCGGAACCAGCATCGGGCGCAATAGTTGCGGTTTTGACCTTACTTTGCCTGAGCGCCGATATCAGTTCAGGGGTCAGGGCATCAGCCCTGAGAGAGCTGAAAGATATTCTGATATTTGTTTGTTTAACCGGTCTGCACAAATCTACAATTCCGGGATGATCTGAAACCGCTGCTCCGACAAGGCCGATCCTGTCTGTGAGCGAAGCTCCATGTTCCAAACATTTTTTTAGAAGATAAAGGGATCTAAATCGTGGAGGCCTGTAAATATATCCGGCGGCGCAAAAGCGGCATCCATGCGGACAGCCTCTGCTTACCTCGATTAAAAATGTTCGCTGAAATGTTGTATGTGGAGTCAAAATGGCGCTGCAGGTGGGGATATGGGAAATGTCTTCAATAAAAATGCGCTTGATTTTATCCGGCACATCACATGTTGGCTCAAAAGAGCAAATAGTTCCATTCATATTGTATGTAGTTTTGTAAAAACAAGGAACATATACTCCTGGAACATTTCCGGCAAGATCTTTCAGATGCGACTTTTTGTCTGTCTTCAACAGTTCAGGCAGAAAAACTTCAAAAAATCGAGGAAGCATTGCCTCTGCTTCCCCAATCAAAAAACAATCTATAAAACAGGCGATAGGTTCAGGATTTAAAAAGCATGCAACCCCTCCTGCTACAATTAAAGGATGAGTGTCTTTTCTGCGGCTGGATTGCAGGGGTATCCCCGCTCTTTCGAGAATTGCCAAAAGATTCAAGTAGTCGTTTTCAAACGAAAGAGAAAAGGCTATTATGTCAAAATCTGAAATGGGCCTTCCCGACTCTATCGTAGTTATGCGATCTGTTGCGCATCCGTTTTTCTCCGGCAGAAAAGACCTTTCGCATAATACATGATCTATTTGGTTGAGTAAATGATATACTGTCTGAAAACCGAGGTTAGACATTCCAACATAATATCTGTTGGGATATACAAGCGCTACCCTGATCCGCTCTTTCCAATCTTTTCGTATTGCGCCGATCTCTAATTCGGCAAATTTACGATGTGATTTGTCGGTTTCCCTCACCATCTTTTCAACGTTGTATTTGCTTTGCTAAAATTAAACTAATCTGCCTTCTTTCTTAAAAAGGTGGGAACATCAAGATCATTGTCAATTATTATTCCCTTATACCCTCTGTATATGGCTCCGGAGGATTCACCAACCGCCTCTTTCTGTCTTACAAATGTCGGCTCATCATAATCTACGGAGTTTTGTAAGTCGGCAGGGGTTATATCCCTGACCTTGCCTCTCAGATCATGGGAAAAACTATTTTTATGCGTTGACAGTTTAGAACCATCGTCTATTCCTGTCGCAATCACTGTTACGCTCAACTCATCACCAAGACTGTCATCAACAACCGCACCCCATATAATATCCGCATCTTCACCAACTTCACTACATATCCGTTCTGAAGCTTCCGCCATCTCTTCCATTGTCAAATCACTGGGGCATGTTATATTCATTAATACACCCTTGGCGCCGGAAATAGAAATATCTTCCAGCAGCGGATGGGATATAGCGCGTTCAGCGGCCTCGGTTGCGCGGTTTTCACCACTTGCAACGCCAATACCCATGATGGCCAGACCAGCCTTTGACATAGTTGTTCTTATATCGGCAAAATCAAGGTTCACCAGGCCGGGCATCATGATAAGATCGGTAATCCCCTTGACTGAATGAAGCAACACTTCGTCTGCTTTCTTAAACATTTCAATCATCTTTGCATTTTTAGATGCCAGGCCTCTTAGCCTGTCATTGGGTATTGTAATCACGGTATCGGCAACATTCTTTAATACTTCAATCCCTTCTTCTGCCTGCCCGGCTCTTTTTTTCCCCTCAAATGAAAAAGGTTTTGACACAACCGCAACCGTCAGAGCCTTAATATCTTTACAAATTTCAGCAATAACAGGCGCAGCGCCGGTGCCGGTGCCACCTCCAAATCCTGCGGTAATAAATACCATATGGCTGTCTTCAAGGGCATCTCTTATTGCATCCGCATTTTCAATAGCTGCCTCCCTGCCTACCTGGGGGTTAGCGCCGGCGCCAAGGCCCTCTGTAATCTTTTCTCCTATCTGGATCTTTATCGGCGCCTTTGAAATATCAAGAGCCTGGGAATCTGTATTGACCGCTATGAATTTTACCCCCTGAAGCTTGGAATCAATCATATTGTTTATTGCGTTCCCTCCAGCCCCTCCTACGCCTATGACCTTGATCTTTGCAGATTTATCATTTTCCACAAATGTAAACATAATTCCCCTCCCTATAAGTTATTATTTATGGTTCTTCTCCCGGTTATCTGAACTTATAAAATTCCAAATTTCAATATTCAATGAAACAGGATAGTCGAGTAGGAAATTAGTCGAGTAGTCGAGTAGTTAACCACTCGACCAATTCCCTACTCGACCACTCGACCAATTAGTGTTAAATTACATCTTTAAACCATCTTTTCATCCTGGTCATAGTGTTATTAAATATATTTCCGTCACGGATTCTGAATTTTTTTATGCTCTGATTCCTGGCGCCATATATAACGAGTCCGACACCTGTGGCATACATGGGATTATTTACCACATCGACAAGCCCGTTGATCCCCCTGGGTTTGCCAAGGCGTGTTGGAAGTTCTAATATGGATTCCGCAACATCTGCGACTCCGTTCAGAAGGGCTGAGCCTCCGGTTACAACCACTCCTGATGAAATAATATTCTCCATTCCAGCCCTATATATTTCTCTTTTTATCAGCGTAAAGATCTCTTCCATACGTGGCTCTAAAATCTCTCCCAGTATCTGTATCGGGAGTTTTCTGGGATTGCGCCCACCCATGCCCGGCACTTCGATTGTTTCTTCACCATGTATATTACGGGCAACACAGGTCCCGTATTTCTTCTTTATCTTTTCTGCTTCAGCATGTGGTGTTCGCAGCCCGACTGCCAGATCATTCGTAAGATTGTTGCCTCCAATGCCAAGTACGAATGTATGCTTAATGTTGCTCCTGGAAAAAATAGCCAGATCCGAGGTGCCGCCGCCAAGGTCGATAAGCGCCGCGCCTAATTCCTTTTCTTCATCGGTCAAAACCGCTTCACTTGAAGCAAGAGACTCCAGCGCAATATCACATACATCAAGACCTGACCGATTTGCGCATTTTACGATGTTATGGGCAGATGTTACAGCTCCTGTAACAACATGAATCTTGGCCTCCAATCGCACACCGGCCATGCCGACAGGATTCTGGATGCCGTCTTCGTCATCTACAATGAACTCCTGTGGAAGCACATGTATTACTTCTCGATCCATAGGAATAGCCACAGCCCGCGCTGCATCAATCACACGTTCCACGTCATGTTGTATGATTTCCGAACCCTTTATTGCTACGATCCCGCGACTGTTAAAGCCTGTTATATGTCCTCCGGCGATTCCGGCATAAACAGATGAAATTTCACATCCGGCCATAAGTTCAGCCTCTTCAACAGCCTTTTTTATCGATTCTACTGTTGATTCAATGTTGACTACCACTCCTTTTCGAAGCCCGATTGAGGGATGAGTGCCGATCCCGACAATGTTTATTTCATCTCCGGACATTTCACCAACCACAGCACAAATCTTGGTGGTTCCAATATCAAGGCCGACAATTATCTTTCCCTGTCCCTGCATCTTAAGCCTCCTCATAATCCATGGCCGGTCATTCACGTCTCGGACTTTAGTCGAGTGGTTGAGTGGGGAAATGGTCAAGTGGTTTCTGGTTGCTCGTTGCTCGTTGATTCGTTAACCAATGACCAATGACTACTCGACAACTCGACTAATTTCCCACTTGACCAATTTTCTACTCGACAAATCAACCACTCGACCAATTGTGAGCGAAGCGAACTAAGTTCTTTTAGCCGGATTTACCACAATACGATCTAAATTGTTCAGGTCGATAGTATCAAAATCTGAAAAGTTATGCTCTTTCTCCATATAGAAAAAAACTCTTTTAAGCCTTTCATACTTGTCCGAATAGTTATTATATCCAAGATTGATAGCTTTGATGTCTTTAAATGCATAAAGTGTAATGCCTGTTTCTCTATCAACCCTGATTACTTTTAATAATGTGTTTGGAATAATCGATCCGGCCTTTCGCCCGAGTTGCAATACATCCATTACTGCATTAAAAGCTATGTTGTGGAATTTTCCGGAAACATCCAGACCAGAAACATCCAGATCGGAAAACTCAAGACCGATAATAACCGGCAAGTTGTCGAGATCTGAGGCCGCTAACTCTTTAAATATCTCTCCTTGATCGTTTATCAGAAATTTGCGGCCAAGGTCTATGATGGCAAGAGGCTTATGCTCCTTTATCCTTATATTTATTCCGTCGGGTAATTCCCTGCTTACTTCGGCATCGGCAATGCATGGATGTGCCAACAATCTTTTTCTTGTTGCGGAAAGATTTACAGAAAAAATATTTATTCCAGCATCAATACCAGTATGCTCAATTATCTGATTTTGGGAAAGTCTGTTCGTTCCCTTAACGATTATACTGTTTGCCCTGAAATAATCACACTGGGTCAAGAGGTCGTAACCAAAAATGAAAATAATGCTCATCGCCGTCATTAGGGAAACTGCGGCCATTATTTTAAAACAGGCGGCAATGCGCCGAATAACTTTAGCGCGCCTTTTTGCCAGGCTTTTTTTATAATAGTTTTGTCGCATACGCTTATTCCCCTAAGTGCTAAGTTAAAAATTAATTGTTAACAATTGATTATTGATTATTTTTCCTGCGTGAATATCATCGCCAAAATTCATATTTAACAATTAATAATCAATTGTTAATTGTGAATAATTAATGCCTTTATTCCCCTAAGCACTAAGTTAAAAATTAATTGTTAACAATTGATTATTGATTATTTTTCCTGCGTTAATTGTGAATAATTAATACGCTTATTCCCCTGCTATTGTGATTTCCGATTCAAGCTCGATGTTAAAAATTTTCAACACCTCCTCCTGAACGAGTTTCATCAGCGCAAGCATATCTGCTGCCGATGCATTACCTTTATTCAGGATAAAGTTTGCGTGTTTCGATGATATCTTTGCGCCTCCGATCGATTTCCCTTTAAGCCCTGCCAGATCAATAAGTTCCCCTGCTGTTTTGCCGGATACAGGGTTTTTAAAAAAACATCCCGCGCTTGGAAGCCCGGAAGGCTGTCTTTTTTTGCGCGCCTTCAAGATTTCTACAGCCTGCTTTTTCAGCCTTTGGGGGTCCGAAGGGCGCAGAGAAAAACTGCCGCTTAATATAATCGGTTGCCAATTATCAATATCTGTTATCTTCCTGTCCCATGAGAGTTTTCTGTAATCAAAATACAAATTTTGCTTTAAAATAACTCTGGTTTTCCCTGTCGGCAGTAAAACTTTTATAGAATCAATAACACCGGCCATTGATCCGTAAGCAGTGCCTGCGTTCATTATAATAGCGCCTCCGACGGTTCCGGGAATACCGAGAGCAAAATTCATTCCTTTAAGACCGTTATTTAGAGCAAAAGAACAAAGGGCATGAAGCTTTGTGCCGGCCATGGCTGTAACAATTACAGAGTCCTTTCCGCCGCCCGTTCGGGCAATACAGTCGAGACACTTTTTAAGCACAACCACAATCCCGTTTATGCCGCCGTCCTTTACAAGAAGATTTGTGCCGCCACCGATCACCATGCAATAAATCCCCTTTTTCTTAGACCACCTGATAAGCTCCGAAAGTTTTTCAAAACTTTCAGGGGTTACAAAAGCCCAGGCAGACCCGCCAACCCGTAAAGAGGTGTGCCTGAACATAGGTTCGTTGAATTTGACATTTTTGCCAAAAATCTTTGTAAGCCATTTTTTTGAGTCATGATTAAGCATTGGTCATTAGATTGAAGATTGTCGATTGTCGATTGAAGGAATTCTGTCAATTTTTAAAAAGAACCGTAAGAGTTCAGCCACTAAGCCACAAAGGCACAAAGAAGGGATATGATTAAGGGATTAAAATCAGTAGAATACCTTCAATTCCTAAATTCCTAAATTCACAATTCCTAAATTACGAATTAAATTAGAATCTTAGTGTCTTTGTGACTTTGTGGCTGAACTATTACCACAAATCTTCAATCTTCAATCTTCAATCTTCAATCTTCAATCTTCAATCTTCAATCTTCAGCTCTTCCAGTATCCCTTCCCCTACTTTCCATACATCCCCTGCGCCAAGAGTGAGCAGAATATCACCTTCTTTTAATACTTCATTCAAATGAAAAACAGCTTCTTTAAAATCTTCCTTGCAGACGACCTCTTTGTGGCCATGGGCCTTGATTCCCTCGCATAATAACAGGCTGTCAACCCCTTTTATCTTTTCTTCTCCGGCCGGATATATGGGAAGAAGTATAAGTTTGTCGGCCTGGTAAAAAGCGCGCGTAAAATCATCAAAAAGGGCTTTGGTCCTTGTATAGCGGTGCGGTTGAAACACCACCACCTTGCGCCTGTCAGGCCAGCACGTCTTAACCGCCTGAAGTGTTGCTTTGATTTCCGTAGGGTGATGGCCATAGTCATCCACAATTGTAATTCCCTTTATCTCCTCCCTGACCTCAAGCCTGCGGTGAACCCCTTCAATAGTTTCAAGAGCATATTTAATTTTTTCAAACGGAATATCCAGTTCAATTCCAACTGCAATACTTGCCATGGAATTGTAAATGTTATGCAATCCGGGCAGATTCAATACTATTTCACCAAGCAACAAGCCATGATGATAAATGTTAAATCTGCTTTTAAGACCCTCAAAGGATACATCCCTGGCCTGAAAATCGGCTTGTACGCTCATCCCGTATGTGGCAAATCTTTTCTTTATTTTTGGGATTAAGCCTTGTATCGGCTCATTATCCAGACAAAGAACGACAAGACCGTAAAAAGGGACTCGATCGATAAATCTTAAAAAAACCTCCTTTATGGCGTTTAGGTCCTTGTAAAAATCAAGGTGTTCCTTGTCTATATTTGTCACTACCGCTATTGCAGGAGACATTTTTAGAAATGAACCATCGCTTTCATCCGCCTCAGCCACAATAAAGTCTCCCTGGCCAAGAAGCACATTTGTGCCGATACTTTTTAGTTTTCCTCCGATAACGACTGTTGGGTCCAGCCCCCCTTTATCGAGAACACTTGCAATTATTGAGGTAGTCGATGTCTTGCCGTGCGTTCCTGCAACTGCAATGCTGTATTTTAAACGCATAAGCTCAGCAAGCATCTCGGCCCTCGGTATCACAGGAATCGACATTTCTCCGGCCACGACAACTTCCGGATTTCCGGGCTTGATTGCCGACGATGTTACCACGACATCGGCTCCTCTTATCTGCTCTTTGGAATGCCCTTTAAATATAATGCATCCCATCCTTTCCAGATGCTCGGTAATGGATGACAATTTTATATCAGACCCTGAAACCTTGTATCCAAGATTAAGAAGTAGTTCGGCAATACCGCTCATCCCTATGCCGCCTATCCCAACAAAATGCATGTGATATTTTTTTAAATACATATTCGTAAATTAGGAATTGCGAATTTAGGAATTTAGGGATTCGCTTCGCTTAATTGCGAATTTAGGAATTTAGGAATTTAGGAATTGAAGGTATTCTACTGATTTTAATCCCTCAATCCCTAAATTCCCTAATCCCTTAATTCCTCAATCCCTCAATCCCTAAATTCCCTAATCCCTTAATTCCTTAATTCCTTAATTCCTTAATTCCTCAATGCCTCAATCCCTAAATCCCCTAATCCCTTAATCCCTCAATCCCTCAATCCCTCAATCCCTCAATCCCT
>JAUWQO010000181.1 GCA_030610995.1 Desulfobacterales bacterium | reverse complement strand
GTTGGAATTGAAACCCCTTCGATCCCATCAATTATGGCCTGAATACGCTTTGCAAGATAAACACCGCGTGTGTGAATACCGATCAGCGTGAGATTGTCAGCCCCTTTGTGCTTTTCAAGTATTTCATGGCTGATCCTTGTTATTATACGATCTATATCTGCTGCATCTAAAATAATATCATATTGGCTCATTGATTCTCCCCGGTCCAACAAAATTATTGGTGGTTCAATTTATAACACGAAACAAGCCTGGATTAAAATTTATATCTTTGCAATCTAATACTGCCCAAAAGTCCCGCTTTTGGGCGGGATTCAAATTGCCTTGATTTTGCATGATATTTTTGTTTATCATACTATTTTTTATTAAGTCAATATAGATGAGGGGCATGGTTCTAACTTCGGCCACTATCCTATGTTAAAGTCAATTAATACTTACAAAACAAAAAATTGATGATTGATGATTGATGATTGATGATTGACGATTGACGATTGACGATTGAAGGTATTCTATTAATTTGATAACAAAAAGACAGCGCGATCTGCCGCGACGGTGCGCGAGCACGGCGGGAGCGATTCCACAAATCGACAATCAACAATCGACAATCAACAATTTTGACTATGATAGATATAGTTCACAAACAGCATGCACAGTTGTTATTGGCCGAAGTTAGAACCAAGCTCTATATGAGACACTTAACATGAAATATCCTTGCAGCGGTGTAATACTGGCCGGTGGACAAAACATCCGCTTTTCAGGACAAAACAAGGCTTTTATCTCTATTGGCAGAAAGCGCATACTGGATCATATATCTGAAGTTTTTAACAAACTGTTTGCAGAAATTATTCTGGTTACTAATGATCCGCTTCAATATCTGGAATGGGATTTGAATATAGTTAGAGACCTTTTCCCAATCAGAAGCTCCTTGACAGGAATACATGCAGGCCTGTTTTATTCGACCAATCCTTATTCCTTTTTTATAGCATGTGATACCCCTTTTCTAAAAATGGAGCTGGCCGAGGCAATCGTAAACAGTATCGAGCCGGATGTCGACATTGTTTTACCTGAAACATCGGAAGGGCTTCAGCCTCTTTGCGCTGTATATTCAAAACAATGCCTTAAACCTGTTGAAAGCCAATTATCCCGGAAGGAGCTTCAAATCAGACGGTTTTTTAAAAAGGTTCGCGTAAAAAAACTTCCGGAAAATCTGCTGCGAGAAAACGATCCTGATTTATTATCATTTTTTAACATTAACACTGCGGACGATCTGGTTAGAGCAGAAGAAATTGTCCAAAATATTTAATGGTTCAGCCACAGATATACGCTGATCAGCACTGATATTTTTTCTTTTATTATCATAAATAAATCATTTGAATTCTTGTTTTTTGCCGAAATTTAATAATAGGCCAACTTCAATATTGATGAATTTGTAAAAAGTCGTCACTCCGATGAAAATCGGAGTCCAGATAGTTTGTCCGCCAAAGTGCGTTGGCGGACTTGAAAGGACTGGATTCCGGCTTTCGCCGGAATGACGGAAAACGGTATTTTTTGACTTCTAAGAATAATATCTGTAATTTCTTTGTATTTAAACCTATCTGCGTTCATCTGTGTGAATCTGTGGCTGAATAGTTACAATATTTCTAAATAAGAGGTGGTTATGAATCTAAACAGTCTTATCGATGCTGTAAAAAAACACCCTGATTATAGCAAGGCAGGAATGATCCTTTGCCATAACGGTGTTGTGCGCAACACATCGCGTGATGGTCGTCAAGTGTCGGGGCTTAGGGTTGCTGTAGATCATGAAAAGCTACGCAATGTGATAAAAGAAAATAAAAAAAGAAAAGGCATTATAGAAATACTGGTTGAAATCGCTGAAAACAAAGACCTGTCTGTCGGAAATGATGTTATGTTCCTGGTTGTTGCCGGCGATATACGGGACAACGTTATCGAGGCGTTAAAGGAAACTCTTGATGACATTAAAACTACCGTCACTACAAAAACAGAGTTTTTTGTGTAACTTTTTATGGAGCTATAATATGCAGGAATTTACACATATTGATAAGCAGGGTAGAGTAAGGATGGTGGATGTAACCGATAAGGCGCCGAGCTTACGCATCGCCGTTGCCCAGGGGGTTGTTTCCATGAATCCGGCAACCTTTGAAATGATTCATAATCAAACAGTAAAAAAAGGCAATGTTCTTGAAACAGCCCGGATTGCCGGTGTTATGGCTGCAAAAAAAACCTCTGAGCTGATTCCGATGTGCCATCCACTTAATATTACGCATATATCGGTTGATTTTTTTCCGGAAAAAAAAGCAAGTTCTATAAGAATCGAAACAACGGCTCGCCTTTTGGGACAAACCGGTGTTGAAATGGAGGCCTTGACAGCAGCATCTGTGGCGGCGCTGACTATCTATGATATGTGCAAGTCGTATGACAGGGAAATGGTTATTTCCGATATATATCTTCTTGAAAAGTCAGGCGGGAAAAGCGGCGCCTTTATAAGAAAGAAAACACAAGAACATATTAAAAGATGAACGTCCAACATCGAACGTCGAATAATGATGTCGCTCCGCTATGTAAATTATTATAAAATCGAATCAAGAAAGCATAATTTTATAATTTCCTATACAATAAAAAAGCTCAAATTATGATCATTCGCAATATAAATTGTTTTGTTATCATATTTGTTTTGTTTGTGGGAGGATGTGCCGCTTTTAAAAAAGAGCCGTCTGATATCAGAAAAGCGGCTCTCACCAGAATTTCTTCCTCGCAATATCCCGTGTTTACGGATGATATGCTTTATGACGGCTTAGAATACAGCATCTATAAAAGCATTTCATATCTTAAACGGGTTCCTTCTGATAGAAGTTTCATATTTGGCAAAGACAGCTTTACAACTGACCATCTGATTAGATCTTTGCAGTATTTTTTAGCCTATATACAGGCAAAACCATCGAAACATGACTTGAATAAATTTATAAGGTCAAATTTTCTGGTTTACAGGTCTATTGGAAGTAATGGGTCTGGAAAGGTCCTTTTTACAGGGTATTACGAACCACTATTAGAAGGCAGCCTGAGGCAAAGTGATGAATTCAGATTTCCGCTTTACGCATGGCCTGATGATTTGGGTGTAATTGATCTTTCGCTGTTTTCTCCAGAGTTTTCGGGCAAAAAAATAATCGGAAGATGGTTTAAAAATACGGTTGTGCCTTACTATGAACGCAGAGAAATTGAACATGAAAGTTGTCTTGAAGGCAAGGCCGAGCCTATTGCCTGGATAAAGGATCGGGTTGACCTCTTTTTTCTTCAGATTCAAGGTTCCGGGAAAATTTATCTAAATAACGGAAAAACAATTAATGTTCATTATCACACCTCAAACGGCCGGTCGTATAAAAGCGTAGGAAAATATCTGATTGAAAAGGATAAAATACCAAGATCAGAGATGTCCATGCAGAAAATTCGAGCCTATTTGCGAGATAATCCAGAAGAGCTTGACACAATTTTGCATTACAATCCCAGTTATGTATTTTTCAAAATAGAAGATGACGGGCCATTAGGCTGTCTTAGTGTCAAATTGACTCCGGGCAGATCCATAGCATTAGACAGAAAAGTATTTCCAAAGGCCGCCCTGGCCTTTATTGAGACAAAAAAGCCATTAATAGACGGGGCCGGCAAGATTCATATATGGAAAGACTATAAGCGATTTGTTTTAAACCAGGATACCGGCGGGGCAATTCGTGGCCCTGGCCGCGGCGATATATTCTTTGGGAACGGAAAATATGCTGAAATAGGGGCGGGCCACATGCAACATTCAGGAAAATTGTACTTTCTTGTTCTGAAACCGGAAATTAGTCGAGTGGTCGAGTAAAGTCGCCGGCAAGCTTGACAGTTTTCTGAAAAATAAGTACTAAACACAACATTACTCGTTGCTGGTTACTGGTTACTCGTTACTCGTCATTTATCCTGATAAGAGAGTATTTGGTTTCGAGATGTTTTTCAAATGGAGACCTTTATTGCATAACCGTTGTTTTAGTCATTGCGAGGAGTGAAACGACGAAGCAATCTCGTGGGTTATCAATGTCTTGTGAGATTGCTTCGCTTCGCTCGCAATGACAACATTGGTGTTTTGCAAAGGTTTCAAATAACGAGCAACAAGTAACCAGTAACGAGTAACCAGTAACGAGTAACTAATGACACTTTAGTATAGTTAGAGGTATTTATATGTTTGGCATCGGTATGCCTGAATTGATTTTAATACTGGCTGTAGCCCTTATAGTTCTTGGCCCAAAAAAACTCCCGGACCTTGCAAAATCCCTGGGCCGTGCATTGCGTGAATTTAAGAAGGCTACAAGTGAATTAAAGGAATCGATTACAGTAGACAATGAATTAACGGATGTAAAAAAAACCTTTGATGAAATGAATGATGATATCAGGGAAGCTGTGGATGTAAATATTGATTTTGACGATAAACATAAGAAGACTTCGGCATCTTCAAGTGATAAAAAAAGCAAAAAGGCATCGAAAGAGGAAGAGGATAAAGGATCTTTAAAAGATGACTGAAAATGATGCGGCTGAGAAAATCCCTTTTACCGGCCACCTGGAAGAGCTAAGAAAGCGTCTTGTCGCCTGTTTTATAGCTATCGGCATAGGATTTGTTATTTCGTACTGTTTTAAGGAAAAATTATTTGATATTTTATCTCATCCACTTATATCGGTGATGGGCACAGACGACAAGATGATTTTTACAGGTCTGCCCGAGGCTTTTTTTACCTATTTAAAGGTTGCTCTCCTATCAGGGTTTATGCTGGCAGCGCCGGTTGTTCTGTACCAATTCTGGATGTTTGATGCGCCCGGGTTATATCAAAAAGAAAGGCGTCTTCTCATTCCGATAGTTTTTTTGTCCTCTGTTTTCTTTGTTG
>JAUWQO010000091.1 GCA_030610995.1 Desulfobacterales bacterium | reverse complement strand
TTATGTAGGGTGCATTCTATGCACCATAGTGGTGCATAGAATGCACCCTACAGATATGTTATGTCAATTTTGCACAATTGATGTTTTACGATAATCAAGAACAAAAAGTTCGAAAATGTCCCGCCGTAAGTTGGTAGCCTTCGTGGTAAAATAAGATTTTTTATAAATAATCCTCTGTGTTCTCAGTGGGTAATGATTACAAAAAGGTAGTATCATGAAAATAACCAAAGATGAAGTTATTCATGTGGCGGATCTTGCCCGTCTTGAGCTGGATGAAGACTCTATTGACAGGTTTGCGGATCAGATAGGCAATATACTCGAATATATCGATACCCTCAATAGTGTTGACACTGAAGGCATAGTTCCGACTTCTCATGCTATATCTTTGTCCAATGCTTTCAGGGAAGACGAGGTAAAAGAATCTATGGGCGCAGATAAAGCCCTTGCAAATGCCCCTGAAAAAGAGGACGGAAATTTTATAGTTCCAAAAGTGATTGTTCTTTAATTTTTTTACTCTTCGTGGTCTTCGTGGTAAAATAACAATTTTTTATATATAATTTCTCTGTGTTCTTTGTGCGCTCAGTGGTGAAAAAAAAGACAGGCGAATATGAAACTATATGAACTTACAATACATGAAGCCTGCGGGCTTTTAAAGAAAAGGGAGATATCCTCGCAGGAGCTGACGAGCGCTGTTCTTGACAGGATCGAATCTGTTGAGAAAAAGGTAGATGCCTATATTACGATTGCCGCTGAAACAGCCATAAAGCAGGCCGAGCTTGCAGACAAGGAGATATCCAGAGGCAATATTTCGCCGCTGACAGGAATTCCTGTGGCTGTAAAGGATCTTATCTGCACAAAGGGGCTGCGCACAACGTGTGCATCAAGGATGCTTGAAAATTTTACGCCCCAATATGATGCCTTTGTTATAAAAAAGCTTAAAAAGGCCGGGGCCGTGATTGTGGGAAAAACGAACATGGATGAATTTGCCATGGGATCATCCACGGAGAATTCAGGCATAAAAACAACCCGCAATCCGTGGGACCTAACCTGTATTCCCGGTGGGTCAAGCGGTGGAGCGGCCGCGGCGGTCGCAGCCGATATGTGCCTTGGCTCCCTTGGTTCCGATACCGGAGGATCAATACGCCAGCCTGCCTCTCATTGCGGAGTTGTCGGGATGAAACCCACTTATGGAAGGGTTTCACGATTCGGCCTTATCGCCTTTGCATCCTCCCTTGATCAGATCGGTCCGCTTGCAAAGGATGTTACGGATTGCGCCCTGCTTATGAATGTTATTGCAGGTTACGACCCGGCAGATTCCACATCGGTTCCTGAAGATGTGCCGGATTATACATCCTTTTCAAATAACGGTTTAAGCGGGATGACTATCGGCATTCCAAAGGAATATAACGCACTCCAGGGACTCGATCCAGAGGTTTTGGCTGCGATTAAAAATGCCGTCAAAGTGATTGAGGATATGGGAGCAAAATGTGTTGAAGTCACATTGCCTCACACAAGATATGCCGTGGCAGCCTATTATGTCATAGCCCCTTCAGAGGCAAGCTCGAACCTTGCAAGGTATGACGGCGTAAAGTACGGGTTCAGGGATAAAGAAAAAAACATCCTGATCGATATGTACAGATCCACAAGAACAAAAGGATTCGGTGCAGAGGTTCAGAGACGCATCATATTAGGCACATACTCCCTTTCATCCGGATATTACGATGCATATTACAAAAAGGCTTCCCAGGTGCGGACATTGATCATGGAGGATTTTAAAAATGTCTTTAAATCATGCGACCTGATACTGTCCCCTGTGGCGCCGACTCCTGCCTTCAAGACAGGGGAAAAGATTGACGATCCTCTTACAATGTATTTATCCGATATATTCACGCTTTCAGCCAATCTTGCCGGAATACCCGGGATATCGGTTCCCTGCGGTTTTTCATCCACAGGCCTTCCGATCGGGCTTCAGGTAATGGGCAAGCATTTTGAAGAGCAAAAGCTTTTCAGGGCTGCTTACGATTTTGAGCAGGCAACAGATTTTCATAAGAAAAAAGCGGAAATATAAAATCCATAACAAAAGGAATTTAGGCTATGACTATTCAACCAAAAGGCGAAGATTTAAGAAAGGCGGTAAAGTGGGTTTCGGAAAAACGGAAGCATGAGACTGTGGAGGATTTAAAGCAGCTTGTAGATGATGCCTGCCTGAAATTCAACCTGTCTCCCAAAGATGCGGAATTTTTATCCCGCTTTGTTGTTTCAGATTCAATATAATCGCGAACTATTTACCACAGAGCACACAGAGCACACAGAGGAAAATATTTAATCATATAACACTGGTAAACCACGAAGCACACGAAGATTATGAAGATTAATTTTTTTTATTCTTCGCGGTCTTCGTGGTAAAATAAGGATTTTTTTATATAATTTCTCTGTGTGCTCTGTGGTCTCTGTGGTAAAAACTGAAATACCATGTCAAAAATAAGAATACTTCCTGAAAATCTTTCCAACAAGATAGCTGCGGGCGAGGTTGTGGAGCGGCCGTCTTCGGTTGTCAAGGAGCTTGTCGAAAACGCTCTTGATGCGCATGCCGGCCGCATCATAATCGAAGTCGAAAACGGAGGCAGGTCCCTGATACGTGTGTCGGATGACGGCATTGGAATGAACGGAGATGACGCCATGCTTGCCCTGGAGCGGTATGCAACCAGCAAGATATATAGAGACAGCGACCTCTTTTCTATTAAGACCCTCGGTTTCAGAGGAGAAGCCCTTCCAAGCATTGCCTCGGTTTCTAAATTCTCACTTGTCACAAAGGATGAAATATCTAAAACCGGCTCTGAAATAATTATTGCAGGCGGCAGGATTAAAAAGGTCTCTCAAACAGGGGCTCCACAAGGCACAATGGTAACCGTCAAACAGCTTTTTTATAACATTCCCGCCAGGCGCAAGTTCTTAAAAAGCGCTTCTACGGAGATGAGCCATATTGCCGATACTATTTCAAGCATTGCATTGGGAAACCCGAACGCCGGCTTCAGGCTTGAGCACAACCGGAAAATTGTAAAAAACTGGCTTCCGGCGCCTGAGCCATTTGACAGGGTGATGGATGTTACAGGAACCGGTCTGAAAAGCGATTTTTGCAAACTGGGATTTAATGAAAAATTCATTTCAGTTGCCGGCTGGATATTATCCCCTGCGATTTCCCGCAGCACGTCCCGAGGGATTTATATATATGTGAACAACAGGTTTGTGCGTGACAGGGTAATTCAGCATGCCCTGTTTGAAGGATACAGGCAAAGATTGATGAAGGGGCGGTATCCCGTGGCTGTTCTTTTTATTAATGTTCCTTTTGAGCAGGTGGATGTAAATGTTCACCCCACAAAACAGGAGGTCAGGTTTGCAAGGCAAAAGGAGGTTCATGAAGCAGTAAAACAGGCTGTATCAAATGCCCTGCATAGATCTGAAACACACAGGTGGGAACCGGTTGGCCCCGGCCCCGGCCATTATAATCAGGACAATCAGGATAATCAGGATAATCTTTTTGTTTCAGAGCCTGCCGATGCTTACACAAGGTCTGAAAGCAGCTCCCCCCCTAAAACCCAGGACCAGCTCTGGAATAAAAGGACCTGTTTTACCGATTTACAGGTAATAGGCCGGTTTCATAATACATATATTATCTGTGAGTTTGACCAGGGGCTTGTGCTTATTGATCAGCATGCAGCCCATGAGCGGGTCCTGTATGAACAGTTGAATGGCCGATATAAAGGCTCAAGAGGCCCTGACCAGAGCCTGCTTATTCCTGAAACAGTTGATTTGGGTTACAGAGAGGCAGAGATACTTGAAAAGCTGATTCCGGAACTTTGCAAACTCGGCCTTGAAATAGAGCCGTTTGGAGGCAATACATTTGCGATAAAGTCTGCGCCTGCCATCCTTGCAGGCAGGGAGATAAAACCGCTTGTTGTCGAGATGGTTGAAAAAACGGCAGAAACAGGCTCCGGGCCCGGTCTGGAAAAGGCTATTGACAAATGCCTTATTCTTATGGCCTGTCACGGGGCAATCAGGGCAAACCAGGCTCTTACAGATAGGGAGATAAAGACCCTTCTTGATCAGCTTGACAAGTGCGAGAACCCGTCCAACTGCCCGCATGGCCGGCCCACGTGGATAAGACTGACCAAGGGATATATTGAGAAATCATTCGGCAGGTAATAATAGATCAAAACAGGTGACACGACAAAAAGTTCGACCTGTGCGGTTAATCCTCTTAAATCCCCTCTAACAAGAGGGGTGGACGCGAAGCGGACGGGGTGTGTAAAAGACAGAAAAAGAATAAGAGTATATTCCAATTCGGAACTCAAAGAACTTGATAAAACGTTCCGAAACAGCAGCACATTATCCGAAGCGCAGATGTAGCAGCATATCATATGAACACACCCCTAAATCCCCTCTTATTAGAGGGGACTTGAAAATTATCTAACCGCACAGGTCGAAAAAGTTCAATAGAACAGGGTGGTTTACTCTCGATCAGTCTTATCAGAAAAGCTCATAGTTTTTCTAGGACCCTCATTGTATTCAGCCAATATTTCTTGCGTTTTTTTAAAATAAGGGAGTTTGTGTTTGATCTTGCCAAAAAGAATGCGGGCAAGGATATACATGGGTATGAATGTGAAGGCATATCCCACTGATTCCCCTAATGCGGGAAGACGGCAAGGCAACAAGAACTCCACATCTAAGAAACGCGTTTGCATCCAACCCAGGGCAAAGGGAATCGGCCATAAAGAAGAGGCTGCAAGGGCTATCTGTTTAAAAAACACCTTTCCAAAGGCCTCATTAGCTTCTTTATTACATGCCTTGTAACTCATCTTGTCTTTGGCCATCAGAGCCTGAACAGAGAGGTTCTGCATTTTTACCATCTTCCGGTTGTCATGATCAATATACTCTTTGTTAAATCTAAAAGCCAGGGAGATGGTAAACTCTCCTATTATGACACAAAGCAGTGACAAAACCCATGTCCCAATAAAATAACCGGCCACAGAATTTTCTGTGATGCGATAAAAAAAGATCAGGAAGGCGTCAATATTAAAATAAACTGTTTGGAAAAAATTCATAAAAAAGCCTTGTCTTAGTATAACGTTTCATTAAAAAAAAGTTCGACCTGTGCGGTTAGGTACACACCCCGTCCGCTCCGCGTCCACCCCTCTCAAGAGGGGATATTTTCAAGTCCCCTCTAATAAGAGGGGATTTAGGGGTGTGTTCATATGATATGCTGCTACATCCTTTTTTACACACCCCGTCCGCTTCGCGTCCACCCCTCTTATTAGAGGGGATTTGAGAGGATTAACCGCACAGGTCGAAAAAGTTGTCATTGCGAGCGTTAGCAATGACAGTGTAAAGGTTTTCACGAAACGCAATATTAGGCGGTCATTTATCTAAATGCTAAAATGGAGGCACAATGCTGTATCCGAGAAATCCCTTGCTCGTGTACCTAATGCCCACATAGAGCGCCAATACTATAAAAAGTCTCTTAAGCCAGATTTCCGGAAAGTATTTTGAGGTGCGGGGGCCGATCATGGAACCCACAAAGATACCGATAAGCTCAACACCGATCAACGGCCAGTAAATCACTGTGCCCTTGACGACCATATAGGTAAAGATACTCACTATCATCCCCACCAATACAGTAAGGGCTGAGGTGCCGGCCACGATGAACATGGGCAGGCCCGCTATACTCGTCAGGAATGGAACGAACAGGAAGCCGCCCCCCACGCCGATAAACGAAGCTATCATTGCGATAAAAAAGCCGCCGCATACGGGTATGATGGGACGGAAGCTGAACTCCACTCCGTAAAAAGTAAATATTACCCTGCCAATACCAATTTTTGTGATCTTAACACCACGTTTTCCACCCTTTCCAGCTATGTTCTTTTCCTTTACGCTTTCTTCAAAGGCCTTTGCCGCTTCTGAAGCTTCCTTCCTTTTCCTCTGTCCTGCCGGAAGCGTTTCCCACAAGAGAACCAATGCCACGGCAAACACGCAAAGCCCAAAGTAGCCGATATACGCTTTCAACGAAATCTTGCCTGCTGTCATGATTGGCACCAGGATGCTGCCCCCGACAGCGCCAATGGCCAGGCATATGCCGAGAGGCAACACGAGTCTGCCGAGTTTATAGTAATTGAGGCTTGAAATGGCAGCGCTCAAACCTACCAGCCACTGGTTGGACACCCGGATGCTGTCAGTAATAAGTTTGTTCAGCATGGGTGAGGTCTCGCTAAAGGCTTTGCCGTAATTGGCCAGTCCAAAGACCGTGATGTGCCCAACGCCGGCCATGATCCCTCCAAAAGCGCCTACCGTGGAAAAAATCCAGCCTACCCATATGGCCCAAAAAAAGCCTAATATCAAGCTGGGTGATGGCGCACCTGGAATCCCTAACCATCCAGGCTTGGCCTTTGGATCAATCTGGCCCTTTTCGGCGCCCTGGGGCGTCTTGGCTATGGCATCAGAAAGCCTGTCTGCATGCGCTGGGGCAGCAATCAGAAGCGGAGATATAAGAAACACACTCACGACAAAGATCGCAAAAAACAGTTTCAAATTATTACTCATTTTCTCCTCCAAAGTCTTACGCTATGGTTTATAATTTCGTAGCCGTTCACGGCTTGAAACTTGAAAATAGAAATTAGAAATTTGGGAGAGATGAAACGAGTTTACGAGATAGATGTTTACAAACTGGCAAAAGCGTTAGAAGAAAAGTGTTATCTGAGTCAAACGAGACAGAATATAAAGCAATAGTTGAAAAACTCGGCCCAAAATAGAATGCGTTCATCAACCGTACAAAAGCATGAATGCCTAATTTCCAGTTTCTAATTTCTAATTTCCAATTTCAACGTTCCGTGAACGCTTACATAATTTCTTTATTTATCAAAGGATAAAATAGAGCCAAATGTCAAGAAAATTGCTTTCCTATTGCAATTTTTATATTGCACATGTAATGGATAAGCAAAGGAGGAATGTAAATGTCGTTAAAAAAAGAGATAGATAGATTAAAGTCAAGAAAATTTGAGGAGTTAACATATACAGATATATCAGATACATATATCTACTACATCAGAGTCGGTTTTGATCCTGTTGGAATCAAATTCTGCATGGACGAAAGTGAAATAGCGGGATATCCGATCAATGCAAGGGCAAAAGCAAAGCTCACGTACTGTCAGTTCCTGGCCATGGCAAGAGGGGGGCTCAAATCTCTATTTATGCCGCCAAACAGGCTTCTTTGCGGAAATGCGCAGCTTGTCTTCGGTTTCAGAGAACTTGATAAGGTAAAAGACACAAAAAGACATATGAAATATCTCAGGGACGAAAAACTTGCGTGGGAAGCGCCCTTGAACAAGGCAAAACTCCCATTGGGAAAATGCAAGGGTATCTATGTTGCCCCTCTATCCATATTCGATCAGGCCGGCATAGATCCTGACGGCATAGATCCTGATATAGTATTCTTTATGTGTTCTCCGTATCAGGCGTATCATATCCTCAATGACTACATGGGCGCTATGGGCCGCAGCAGTCTCCAGTTCAATCACACGCCCAACTCTGCTATTTGTGCGGGCTCTGTATGGGCCTTCAACAACAATACCGCAAATATGACGACCATGTGCGCCGGAAGCAAGACCTCCGGCAAAACCGACATGACCATGGTAAATCTCTTTATTCCTGGAAATCAGATCAAAAAAGTTGCAGCTCAGTTGATCAAACGCGTTGCTGAAACAGGGGGTCCGTCAGTGCTCGGCAAAGGTGGAGAGCCGTGGCCTGGTATGGACGTATGCAAGGCGTGTCCGCTATTTAAATACGAGGAGATTGGATGATTGCACTCAAAAGGAGTGGCTTTCCAGCCGCGATCGTCACAGATGGAAAGCCGCTGCCTTGATGAGCCATCAAAAAATCGTGTCTAAATAATTCGACCTGTGCGGTCAATCCTCTCAAATCCCCTCTAACAAGAGGGGTGGACGCGAAGCGGACGGGGTGTGTAAAAGGATGTAGCAGCATATCACATGAACACACCCCTAAATCCCCTCTTATTAGATGGGACTTGAAAATTATCTAACCGCACAGGTCGCGAAATAATTTGGGAAAATTAACCACCCCGTCGCAAGCGGCCGGGGTATGTAACTGGAAATGGATTTCTTATCAGCAACTACTTCATGATATAAACATTTGGGTAGTCCATGACTTTAAGGGTCAAGGCAATGGCGCCCGCTACTTCAGGGACGTCATGAATAATTATCAGGCTGTTTCTTTTGTTGAGTTCCTCCATCATAGGTTTTGAGAACATGTTGTCATAATCAACATGCCTGGCGCCCTTGACGTGATGCTTTTCAAACTTTGCTTTATCACGAAAATCGACGAATGCATGCATCTTCAGTCTTCTGGCATCTTGTTCGCTGATAAGGCACTCTGCAAAATTGCTATTGCTACAACACATGAGGGGATGGAGAACTGTCTGCTTGTCTAATACCGTGGGATAAAAAGCCCTTGCCCAGCCTTTGATACCGTCTCTCATCCAGTAAACATTCTTGTATCCATTGGTAACCGCCAACCTGGCGGCGTGATAGGATTTCCATCAGGTATCTGACGCGCAATAGGTTATGATTGGAGTGTCCTTGTCTTTTGGAAGCAGCGCAAGGTCAAAATCCACTTCGCTAAGCGGGAAATCAGTGCGTTTGTGATCCTTTGGCACCATTACAGTTATGTGGATTGCGCCCCGAACGTGACCGTTCATGTAATCGGTCGTGTGGCTGTGGCAGGCAATAACCACAGCGCCTTCGTCAACAAGCTTTTTTGCCTCCTTCAGGCTTACTGCCTTAAATCCGTGCCCCCCTTTTTCAGGAGCAGGCACCTTGGCTGCAAAACCCAAAGAGGAAAATGCGACTACGAGAAATAAAGAAAAAACAAAGGTTAAACTTTTCATGTACATAGGTGACCTCCTTTCTCATCCTTTAGTATTGTCAAAACTTTTTTAGGATTTTCAAGAGTCATATCTTAAATCTTAAGTTTTGATATCGTAAATTTAATATTTAAGATGTGATCCCGTTGTTTTTCTTTGGCTCTTCCACCTCAAAAACCTTCCAGAGAGGAATCTCTATGCCTTTTAGGGCAACAAGGAGGAAAACCTCCATAGGTCCAAATACTTCCCCCTTGGCGTAATGGGCGTCTTTCTCAAGCAGAAAACGCTCCACGTATTGGTCGGTCGGGTCAACAATAATGTATTCTTTTACGCCATGCTTTTCATAAAGCGCTTTCTTTTCCCTTTTGTCCTTTAAAGCCGTGGCAGGGGAGATGACTTCAATGATCAAATCCGGCGCGCCCTGGATATTTGCTTCTGTGATCTTTTTTTCATCGCATACAACAAAAACGTCCGGCTGGACCACGTCTGACTCGGACAGAACTACGTCAGTAGGGGCAATGCCGGCAACGCATGGATTACCTTTGAGAGCATCCCTTAGAAGTGACGCAAAGTTAAAAACAATTTTTTGGTGTCTAAAAGAGGGGGCAGGTGTCATATTATATGCTTGTCCATCAATTAACTCCCACCGCTCACCATCCGGCCAAGTGATATAATCCGCGTAAGTAAACTTCTTTTCCGCTTTTTGAGCCAAAGGCATGGTTGCCACCTCTTTTGTATAACTGAAGGGCCAAAGATAAACTCTTTTGTTTTTTGACAGGTGAATTGCTCTTTTTTTATATCTCACAATTTCAAAACCCTGTCAATAGGGAGAAATGACACATCTTAAATCTTAAGTTTTGATATCGGAAATTTAATATTTAAGATGTGTTCTGTTTTTACTTCAACCGGGAACCGTGAACGTTGAACCGCTCAACCCAGGTTAAAAAATATACCTTATGCCTACACTAACAATACCGATTGCGAGGATTAATTTTATGGCTTTTTGAGGCACGAACTTCTGAGCCCGGGCCCCGCAGTACATGCCAATAGTTCCACCAATGCCAAAGAGGATTCCAAGCATCCAGTCAGGGGCTATGGCCAGCCCAGTATAAGCATACATGGGAGCGATAACCGTATAGAAAACCACGCCAAAGATAGAGGCTAAAAAGGTGGCAGTGAGGCAGGCCCCGGCCACACTGTAAACCGGAAGATGGAAAGATGCCACTAAAAAGGGCGCCATCATGGCCCCCCCGCCAATCCCGTATGTTCCGCCAATGATGCCCACGAAAAAGGCAAAGGTAAAGAGAGGGATGACGTTGAAGGAAAACCTCTCGCCATAAAACTCATACTCGATCCTTCGGAGTGAAACCTTAAGTGTTTTGACCACTGCTTCCGGAGGAAGCCCTGCGGACAGCCTTTTCTTCCCCTTTTCCTGGGTTTTTCTTACCCTTTCTTTGAATTTTGCATCAAGCGCCGAAGTCTTATCTTTACCCTTTTTTGCGCGGCTAAAGATATCATAGAGGAGACGACACCCTATATAGAGAAGCACCCATCCCACAAAAAATTT
Organism: Desulfobacterales bacterium; assembly: GCA_030610995.1. Taxonomy (GTDB): domain Bacteria; phylum Desulfobacterota; class Desulfobacteria; order Desulfobacterales; family ETH-SRB1; genus Desulfaltia. The sequence goes on along the minus strand of JAUWQO010000091.1, from coordinate 670 downwards.
GAAGGCCTTTGGGTCCGGAAGATAACTGATCCGGAGAATTGCGCCAATAAAGACCCCCGGCGCTGTGGCAATAATTATCACCCACATAAGGGGCCAGTTCATCCTTTTCTCACGGATATAGCGGTAAACGCCGCTTGGTATGGCCACAATATTGAAGATTAAATTAGTGGGGCTTACTGCAGGGCTTGTGAAGCCAAGGACGCTCACCGAAAAAGGGAGCAAAAGGAATGCCCCTGAGACGCCGCCCATAGAGGTAAAAAAAGAGACGCAAAAGGCGACAAGCGGCGGTATTAATGGAGATACTTCAACACCTGACACAGGGAAAATCAAGATTTTCTCCTTTAAAATTTCCGATGAGATTTTTCTTTTCTTTGAAAAACACCCCCCAAGTCATTGCGAGGAGCGAAGCTACGTGGCAATCTATCAAAAAATAACTTTTTTCAGTTTTGTTGTCAAGAATAGTGAAATAACACCCCCCTTTATCCCATAAGCGCTTAAATAAGCATTTTTTAACCCCTGAAGTCAATGTCATTAACTTAAGGAGTAGATGTCGCTGTGGGAGCGGCTTTTAGCCGCGATTGTAGCTTTGGAGCGCACATTTTTTCGTGGCTGAAAGCCACTCCCACAAACAAAATTAGCTTAAGTTAATGGCATTGCCCCTGAAGTAGTT
>JAUWQO010000040.1 GCA_030610995.1 Desulfobacterales bacterium | reverse complement strand
CTCTCAAATCCCCTCTAACAAGAGGGGTGGACGCGAAGCGGACGGGGTGTGTAAAAGGATGTAGCAGCATATCATATGAACACACCCCTAAATCCCCTCTTATTAGAGGGGACTTGAAAATTATCTAACCGCACAGGTCGGACTTTTTTCCGACGCTATTACCATTGCCCTTAGCTTATTTAAATTGGTTTTATCACGATCGCAATTTGCGTTTTCTTTTGGTGTCTCAATAATCTTTGGAATATTTTTAAATCTTTTGTCGTTCATAAAACATTCAAACGCTTTTAAGCCGATAAATCCCTGCCCAATATGTTCATGCCGATCAATTCTTGTGCCCAGATCCTTTTTTGAGTCATTTAAATGTATAAAATATAGATGCTTAATGCCTATTATATTGTCGAAAAGGTTTATTGTTTTTCTGTATGACTTGATATTCCTGATATCATAGCCGGCTGCAAAGATATGGCATGTATCAAGGCAGATTCCCACTTTTTCTTTATTTTCTACTAAATCTAATATCGAGGCAAGTTGTTCAAAGGTATGCCCGATGCTTGAACCTTGGCCGGCAGTGGTTTCAAGCAGGAGGCGTGAATCTATATCAGGTGTTTTGGCAAATATATCATTTATGCTTTCAGCTATCCTGTTGATTCCCTCTTTTTCTCCTTTTCCCATGTGAGAACCCGGGTGAAGCACGACAAAAGGGATGCCTAACATTGAAGATCTGATAAGTTCTTGTTTAAGCGCATGAAGCGACATGCCGTGCTTCTTGTTTTCATAACCTGCAAGATTTATGAGATATGAGGTGTGTGAGGCGATTGCTTTAATACCGGTTATTATTTTTGCCTGTTCAAAGAGTTTTACCTCCTCTTGCGTCAGTATGCGTTGCTTCCAGGCGTTTGAAGATTGAGTAAAAATCTGGACCGCTGTGCAGCCCAGTGTTTTTGCGTCATACAGGGCGTTATGCAGGCCCTTTGCTATGGATAAATGTGCGCCAAGCAGGCATGAGACCATAGCGTTTGTATTATTTTTTTGACGCATATTTTATCTCCGAAACCGTCAAATAAAGCTATCAAAAAATAAAAAACATCAACGAAGAAGATTACTTTTAGATCAGGCGTTTTTATTATTGGCCGATACATGTGTAACCGCTAATTTTGTTGACAATTTGCTAAATAATGCCCTATTAAGAGGACAAATAAAATATTTCAGAAGGTGGGTTTTGTTTCAAATAATTGGCATCCTTCATTCACCAGTTTACACTTTTTTCGAAAAAGCGTATATTATTGAATTGAATGCCGATGTCGAAACTGGAAATTCGAAATTTGAAATTAGGTAACGCATCTACATCTTTGTGTTTTTCCCAATTTCAAATTTCGAGTTTCAAATTTTACTGCCAAAATACAAGATCAACAAAGTGTAAACTACTTTTGTCTTGTCGTGAAGGATGCCAAATAATTCATAATATATGCTATTTTGCAAATTTAATCAAACAAACAATTTTGGAATCAGATTTCCGGCGTCAAAATTGAGAGGATAGCTGTGTTGAAATTATTGCTTATAGATGATGAGGAAGGCATTAGAAAATTATTAAGTATATCTCTTAGGAACGAGGGATATGATGTTATAACGGCTGAAAACGGAAAGCGCGGTATTGAACTTTTTGAACAGGAAGCCCCTTCTATTGTCTTAACAGATATTAAAATGCCCGGGATGGATGGTATAGATGTTTTAAGAAGGATCAAAAAGATAAATCCGGATGCAGAGGTCATTGTAATAACCGGCTACGGAGATATGGAGAATGCTGTTAAGTCAATACATCTCGAAGCTTCTGATTTTATAACAAAACCTATTAATACAGACACTCTTTACAAGGCTCTTCGGCGTGCTGAGGCAAAATTGAAGGTCAAACAAGCGCTTAAAAATTATACATTTAATCTTGAAAAGGCGGCAAAGGAAAGGGCAGCAGCGCTTGAAAAATCGCGCAAGGAAATGAAAGCCCTTTGCGATATTACATATAATCTCAGTGAAAAGAAATATCTTGTCGAAGCCTTTGATCTTATCATCGAGCGAATCAAAGATATATTTTCGTTTGAAGAGGCGATTCCCCTTATTTTTAACGAATTAAAAGACGAATTCATTAAGGTCGATGGTTATAGATGCTTGCAAGCAGAGGATAAAGAAGAGATTATACCTTCAATTAATTCGATGCGTTATCCAATGGAGATTGCCGAACTGAGCGCTATGGGCTATGGCTGGCTGAAAAACTTTGAAAATTATAAGTCTTTATCTGTTGTCCCGATAAATAGAAATGGTGATATTGCCGGCGGAGTGATTCTGCTTGCATCTGAGGGTAATGTTTTTTCAGGAGATGATTTACGCTTTTTTTATCTTATGCTTTCACAGGTCGCCTATGATATTAGAAGAATAGCGCTGAATGAGGAGAGGCTGAAGGCATTAGATGATAAGGTCGAAATGTTTTCAGGCTTTGGAGGCATCATCGGGAAAGATCATAAGATGCGCCAGATTTACAATTTGATTTTAGATATAGCTCCTACCGATGCGACAGTGTTGATTCAGGGAGAAAGCGGGTCCGGGAAAGAGCTTATTGCAAAGGCGGTTCATTTGCATAGCCATAGAAAAGACAAGTGTTTTGTTGTTCTGAATTGTTCCGCATACCCTCATACATTGCTCGAAAGTGAGCTGTTTGGCCACGAGAAGGGGGCCTTTACCGGCGCCACACATAAGAGGATCGGACGATTTGAATTGGCAGACAAGGGAACCCTTTTTCTGGATGAAATTGGAGAGATTCCTTTAATGTCACAGGTTAAGCTTCTTAGATTTCTACAGTTTCAAAAGTTTGAGAGATTGGGAGGGACGGAAACCATTGGAGTGAATGTCAGGATAATAGCAGCCACTAATAAAGATTTACAAAAAGAGGTGGAAGAGGGGAACTTTCGGGAAGACTTATATTACCGTTTGAATGTTATTCCGATAAATATTCCTCCGTTACGGGTGAGACGTAGCGATATATCACTTTTAGTTGAATATTTTATACAAAAGCTGAACTCGCAAGGGAATAAAAAAGTAAAAGGAATTTCTTCCGAGGCTATGAGGATATTGTTGGAGTATAATTGGCCTGGTAATATTAGAGAGCTGGAAAATACTATTGAACACTCTTTTATTCTTACTAAGGGTGAATATATTACCGAACAAAATTATCCCCATAATATACGTTTTTATCTTGATAATGTTGATAAAAAAGAAAAGATAAGCTCCTTTCAGGAAAATGAAAGACGATTTCTTGCAAAAGTGCTGCAAGAATATAAATGGAATAAATTGCAGGTCGCAAAAAAGCTGAACATCAGCCGCAGCACGTTGTATGCAAAGCTGAAAAAGTATAATATTAATTATGTTAATAAATAGCAACTTGAGAGTCCAAAGTTCTCATGAAAAATCCCCCCCGGCCCCCTTTAAATTTTGTTCGCGGAAACCTGACAAGCAAAATGATATTGGCGATTTCCCTGATTTTGCTTAGCGTAATGGGTTTTTTTACATATTACGATATGTTGAGAAGGGTAAAGACCGACACCGAAGTGCAGGAAAATAGAGCCCTGGAGGTTAGCAACATTGTTATGCGGAGCATTGAATATCCGATGCTCGACGGGGAGATGGAATTTGTTCAGAGGATTCTCGAAGATTTAAGCAAAATAGAAAACCTCTATATAGTTACCCTTTGTGATTTGAATGGAACGATAAGATATGCCGGCCAGGTTGATCTTATTGGGAGTTTGGTTGAATCTAAGATTACACTTGAAACACTTGCAACCAAGCGATTGGTAAAGGGATTTGAATATGTAGAAAAGGAAAAGATTATCAGCCATGCTATGCCTATCAAAAACGAAAAAGCATGTTATAAGTGTCATGGAGATGAGAAAAGTCTGCTTGGAGTATTATCTGTTGGCATAAATTGGTCTCCGATAGAAAAAAGAATTATAAAACTAAGAGACCATGAAATTGTTATTACTTTGATTGCAGTAGGTGTTGTTGGGCTTTTCCTCAGCCTGTGGCTTTCTCGTTACATTACACACCCTATTGCCAACCTGACCCGTCTTGCTGACACGGTCAGCCGTGGAAAGCCGATGCTTCCATTTGGGAGAACCATTAAATGCTGGGAAGAATTGGATTGCAACAAAACCGACTGCCCGGCTTATGGCATCAAAAAAATAGCCTGTTGGTTTGTTCCAGATACTCTCTGTAAATCACGGCCTTCGGGACAGTTCCCGGCAAAGATCGAAGAATGCAGAAAATGTGAAGTTTATAAAAAACATTCCGGCAATGAGATTGAGCGGTTGACAGATTCATTTAAACACATGCTTTTCAGGCTCAATCAGTCGGAGACAGAGCTTAGAAGTTCCGAGAAAAAGTATAGACATCTTTTCAATGCCGATCCAAACCCTGTTTTTATTGTTGATAAAAAGACATTTGCTATAATGGATGTCAATAAGACAGCTCAGGATTGGTACGGTTATTCAATGGAAGAATTTTTGCAAAAATCGTTTTTTGATTTATCAGACAAAATCGACGAGGATATTGCCACAGGTTTTAGATCGATTAAGGATGGACAACATCTATGTTATTTAAAAAGACAACTTCACAAAAAGACCGAAGGGATTTTTTATGTGAACATCTATGTCTGCCCTGCGAAATATATGGAACAAGATGCCCTGATAATAACAACGGCTGATGTAACGGAAAGTGTGGAAAAGGAGGCTCAGTTGATTCAGGCAAGCAAGATGTCGGCCCTTGGCGCCATGGCTTCCGGTATTGCCCACGAGTTGAATCAGCCTTTAAACGTTATCAAGGTGGGAAGTGATTTTTTCATAAAGATGATAGACAGAGAAGAGATTGATCCGCAAACCTTTCGCACTATGGCAGAAGAGATGAGCAGCTATGTTGACCGAGCGTCCTCTATTATAAACCATATGAGGGAGTTTGCAAGAGCATCCGATGTTACGGGAGCGGAGATAAATATAAACAATCCCATTTCGGATGTTTTTACAGTGTTGGGGCAACAATTAACCCTGCGTCAGATACATGTGGAGATGGACCTTGCCGAAGACCTTCCTTTAATATTGGCAGATCATAACAGGCTGGAGCAGGTGTTTATAAATCTGGTTACTAATGCGCGGGATGTTCTTCAGGAAAGAGGAAGAACCTGGAAAAAAACACTCAAAGTAAAAACCTTTGTTGAAGACAAGCAAGTTAAAGCAATTATTTCTGATAATGGAGCGGGAATACCGGAAGAGAATATCGAGAAGATATTTGAACCGTTTTTTACAACCAAGGAGGTTGGTACGGGAACCGGACTTGGATTGTCTATTAGTTATGGGATTGTTAAAGACTATGGAGGGGAGATTACTGTTAAAAGCAAAGTCGATGAAGGCACATCTTTTGAGGTGAGCTTCCCCGCTATAATAAAAAATGAATAATATTTAGGCGAGGTAATATGTCAAAACTTTTGCTGGTCGATGATGAAGAAGGAATTAGAAAGGTTCTTAGCCTGTCTCTTCAAAGTGATGGATATGATGTTAAAACCGCGGAAAGCGGGCAGCAGGCTCTGAAACTGTTTCAAAAAGAATTCTTTCCAATAGTTATGACCGACATTAAGATGCCGGGGCTCGACGGGTTGGAAGTTTTAAAATTAATCAAAGAGATGAATCCTGATACACAGGTGATCGTATTTACCGGCCATGGCGATATGGAATCCGCTATTCAGTCTCTTCAACTTGGAGCTTCCGATTTTATAACCAAACCGGTGGGGGATCAGGTTCTTGCGGTTGCCTTAAAGAGGGCCGAAGAGCGGCTTGAAACAAAAAGGCTGTTAAGGGAGTATACCAATAACCTGGAGAGTATGGTAAAGGATGCTACCGAAGAGATAAAGAGAAGATATGAATTTGAAAATAAGCTTATACAAAGATCAATCGATGGAATAATTGCTACTGATAAGGATGGTAAAAGTTTAATATTTAATCCTGCAGCGGAAAAAATTTTCGGATATACTGAAGATGAGGTCAAAAGTTTGAATACTGTTAAAGATCTTTATCCGGAAGGGATAAGACAAAAAGTTTTCGATATTTTATCCGGCGAAAAGGAGATTGCAGAGGATGATGTCATTGTCGGTAAAGATACTACTGTCATGGGGAAAAATGGTAAAGCCATACCAGTACGATTTTCCGGGGCGATACTTTATGAAGCTGAAACCCCCATAGGAAGCGTTGGTTTTTTCCAGGACTTGAGAGAAATAAAACGTTTGCAAAAGGAATTGATTCAGTCAGAAAGATTAGCGGCCGTTGGTCAGACAGTAGCCGGTCTTGCTCACGGCATCAAGAATATTCTCAATGGGTTGAAAGGCGGTGTTTATATCGTTAATTCTGCCTTAAAAAAAATGTCTCATGAAGAGCGTGAAGATGCGAATGCGGCCGTTCAGGAGTTTCCTGACGGTAAATTAAAAACAGGCTGGGACATGGTGGAAAGAAATATTAGCAGGGTTTCCAATCTTGTTCTGGACCTACTCAGTTATTCCAAGGAACGGGAGCCTGAATATGAAAAGTATGATCCGAATATTATAGTAGATGAAGTCTGCGATCTTATGGAGTCAAAGGCTAAAGAAAACGATGTTACACTGATAAGGAGCTTGGATAAGGAAATAGGCGAGGTTTACCTTGATCCAAAAGGCATACATGGCAGCCTTCTTAATCTGGTATCAAATGCAATTGATGCTTGCATTTTCGATCCTGACACTGAAAAGAAATGGCAGGTAAAGGTTGAGGTGCATGCTGACAGGGAGGGCGGTGTGATCTATGATGTTGTTGATAATGGTTGCGGTATGGATCAGGAGGTTAAAGATAGAATTTTTACCGAATTTTTCAGCACAAAGGGAAATCGTGGCACAGGTCTTGGCTTGCTTGTTTCTCAAAAGATCATTCATGAGCATAAAGGAACCATGGATGTGAAATCGGAACCAGGCAAGGGCACAAGGTTTTCGATCAGGCTTCCGAAACAAGAATTCACAGAGAAAAAATAATTTTACTTGTAATATCTTTAGAATTTATTATAGTAATATAATTAGAGTCGGAACTGAAACTAAGCAAAGCTGTCATTTCGAGCAAGGCGAGAAATCTTATCTTATCGTTAATATTGGCATTAAAGATTTCTCCCTTCGGTCGAAATGACAAAGAAGAAGGTTTTCGTTCAGGCACTAATTATGTTTTTAACAAATAAAGATTGGGAATTAAGTATATTTTGCAAAAGTCTCAGAGTAAAGGAGGAGGATTATGGGTAAAAAGGTTCTGATTGTTGATGATGATGCTGATATAAGAACATTTGCGTCAAGTGTTATAGAAAACAGCGGCTATACGCCGGAAATTGCGGTAAATGGAGAAGAGGCTATCGAGAAGATACGCAAAGAAAAGCCAGACCTGATAATTTTAGATATATTAATGCCTAAAGAAAGCGGGATTAAGATGTACAGGGAAGTGAAAACAGACCCTAAGCTTAGTGATATTCCGGTGATAATACTTTCCGGAATAGCCCAAAGAACCTTTACCCGTTCTCAAAAGGCCCTTGCAGAATTTGAGGGTCAGACCGTGCCGGAACCGGAGGCCTATCTTGAAAAACCGGTTGAGCCTGAAGAGCTGGCTGCAACTTTAAAGAAATTTTTGTCCTGATTCGAATGTAGTCGAGTGGTCAATTGGTTCCGCTCCGCCAATCCGCCAGAGCCCTTTGGCGGACTGGCGGACTTTGGCGGATTAACAACTCGACTACTCGACTATTCAACAACTCGACTAAATTTTAGGGTACAAGCAGTGTTGGAAATTCAGATGTTTCCGTTATTTCCTGAGATACATTACCAAGCCAGCGTGCCCGCCAGGCCCCTTTTCCTGTTGCGCCCATAACAATCATAGTGGCATTGTGTTCACGAGCGGCGGTTTCAATCTGGGGAACTACTTTGCCTATGCAAAGATGAAAATCGGCTTCAATCCCTTCATCTTTAAAAGTTGTGCAGATATCTTCCAGCCTTTTTTTATTTTCCTTTTGAATTTTCATACGGTCATTTTTTGATTGACCTTTTAGAACCTCATCACTGACAACATGTATCACCACAACTTTTTTTACAGCCTTTTTTATATCAATTATCTGTTCCAATGCCCTTTCGCATGGAGGTGACCAGTCTGTTACAAGTAGAGGTGTATCAAAGGGTCTATCGTTTACCTTGCCTGACGGCAGCATATATTTATGGACCAGCACAGGAATTTTTGATCGCCGGAGGAGTTCCATTGTTGTTGAACTTGCAAACAGTTTTTCTAATTTTGTTCTTTTATAGGCTTCTGTTACGATGAGATCTATCCCTTCTGTTTCAGCAGTTGAAAGAATTTTCGGAAGGGGGTCTCCAACAACCACATAGGCGCCGCATTCCATCCCTTTTTCAAATACGCTTTCCGCCCAATCAATAAAACGCACATCTGCCATTTGTCTTAATCTGACATCTTCCTCTTTAAGGTAACCTGCTCCGCGATGCATGGCAACTTTTTCTCTTTGTATTACATGAAGAAAAACCACATGATTAAGACCGGCCTTTCTTAGCTCCATCAATGATTCCAGGGCGTCAAACCACAGTTCATCAAAGTTTGTTACAAACAGCATCTTTTTAAATTTCATAAAACTTCCTCCTTAACCACGGTTTTCAGCTCATAGGGAGACCTTTGAATTTTTCCATAAACAGTCTAATCCCCGACCTGCCCGCTCGTGCCTCGCAGTGGCAGGCGGGTCAGGTCGAGGACAAGCATTTTCAACTCGTTATGGATAGCGCTAAAGCTTCACTGCGTGCCCCACTGGAGTCTACCCCGTGGATTCCCGCGTTCGCGGGAATGACTCGGTATGGTTTCGGTTTTAACAAATTGGTAATGCCCCTATCCTCATATCATATTAATTTAAATAGAATTAAAATAAACAGATAATACTTAAATTGTCAAGCTAAATCATAGGTCGAGGCTGTAAGATGCCGCCGGGTTAGCGAGCGAATCTTAAAAATAGAAAATAAATATCAAGATGCCGGCCGAGGCCGCTGTGCAGCAATTAAACATAAAATGTCCATATATTATACACTATATTATGTAAAGATATAAATACGTTCCTAAAACCGGGCTATTGTGTGTCCAAGTATTGTACACTTTCTGCCGAGATTTTTGATTATATGCCGGTTTTGGCCTTAACTTTACTTAAGAAAAACAAACAGATATATACAACATTCAAAAAGGCACGGATGTTGCAAAACAAAATTAAAACAATAAATTTTGGTAACTGTTCACGGGTTCAAAGGTTCACCGTTCAGGGTTACCTTTTTTCGTTAACCTTCACTAACCCTGAACCTCTGAACCCTGAACCCTGTGAACGGTTACGATATTTTTTATATGTTACAAGTGATTTAGGAGTCGTTGTGAGTTTGCATGGAAATTGAGCATAAAGGGGAGGTAATGGAAGTAAAAAGGATATTATATGCTACCAATTTGAGCGAACCCAGCTTTAGAGTACTGGAGGGTTTGTCGGGGCTTAGCGGTTTTGGATGGCGAGAAGTAGTTCTCCTTTGTGCCTTAGGCAAACAAGAGGGATCAAAAGATCTAACACTTGATTTATTTGAGACATGGAAAGAGAAGTTAAAGGGTTTCGGTGTTGATGTGACTATAAGGATTGATCCCGGGAACCTGGCCGCCAGCGTTTTAAATACTATTCATGGAGAAAGCATCTCACTCATTATTCTTCATCTTGACAAAAAGGAGGAACGAAGAATGGTCGGCGGTTCATCCTTTAGAAAGATTATGAAGTCTACAGATCTTCCGGTAATGGTAGTTGATAAAGATGAAAAAGGATTGAACTTTTCTACAAAGGGGATGTTTGAGCGTGTTTTGTTGCCGGCAGATTGGTCGCCTGAATATGAAAAGGCATTGCAACATGTACTCGATCTTAAGGAATTAATAAGCGAGCTCGAACTTGTAAATGTAATATTCGAAAAATTGAGCCTGCGCGATGTGCAACAGCTAATGGAAGAAATGATTAATACCCGTAAAATGTGTCTAAAACTTGGTATTTCAGCAGAATATCACATGTATGCTGGAGAGACGACTGAAGAAATCCTGCGCGCGGCACATGAATATGAATCTACTGTGATAGTTATGGGGACAACACGCAGGCGGAAGTTTAAGGATATTTTTTTAGGCAGACCGTCGTATAGAGTAATAGAAAAAGCTCCTATACCTGTGTTGCTGGTTCCCTAGCGAGCTGTTTTTTTAAAAAGAAAGATAGAAAGAGGAACAGGATGGAAGTAACAGTACTGGTTCAAGCTACATATAAGTCCTTTCAGATGTTAGACGAGGCAAGAGATAGAGCCACACAGATTTTGGATACCGCAGCCCGACTGACCTCTGAAACGCAGATTCTTCAGAGGAAAAGGATAGAGGAGATATTTAAAGGGGCCAAACAGACAAAAGCCGAAGTCACCAGGTTTATTGCAACATTTATCATTATGTTCGGTTTCTGGCTGCTCTTGTCCGGGCACTATGATTTGTTTCATATCAGCATAGGGGTTCTGTGTTGCGGCCTGGTGTCACACGTATCGCATGATCTCCTTTTTGCCAATCCAAGAGCAGGCGATATGCGTGTAATAGTAAAAAGATTTATTACCTATGTTCCATGGCTCCTCTATCAGATTGTTATGTCCAACCTGCATGTTGCCCGATTGGCCTTGAGTCCCAGTATGCCGATAGACCCGGAGATAATAACGTTCAAGACAAAACTGGAAAGTGATATATCTATGGTTACACTTGCTAATTCTATCACTCTTACTCCAGGAACTATCACGATAGATGTTAAAGACGGTGTATATTATGTGCACGCTGTGAGCAAAAAGACCGCCGGAGACCTGATGACCGGCGAAATGGAAGACAGAATCGCTCATATATTTATGGAAGCTGACCATGTGTATGTTCAGGATGTGCTCGATATGGCGCCCATTTTTGTAAAATTAAAGTAGATGAACTCGTAAAAAGTCGAAAATCGAGTCACTCCCGCGAAAGCGGGAGTCCATAACAACCTGTAATTACTGGATTCCCGCCTTCGCGGGAATGACGGTTAAGTGGTATGTTGGACTTTTTATGAATTCATCAAAGTAGATAACATAGTTAACGTCTCGGAATTTCTACAACCTATTGGAATTCCAGTGACTTTAGTTGAGTAGTTAAATAGTCGAGTAGTCGAGTTGTAAGGTTTTTGAACCACTCGACTAATCAACCATTTGACCAATTGTGAGCGAAGCGAACTAAGTTCTATAATCTTGAGAATTGAGGCCGGACAATATGATAATCAAACGTACAATAGACATGACCAAACAGTCTGATGACGTTATTGTAAAGACCCTCTCCAGGTTGCTGATACCCTTTATGCAGATTTATGCTCTTTATGTTATTGCGCACGGGCATTACAGCCCTGGAGGAGGGTTTCAGGGTGGGGTGATCCTTGGGGCAAGCATAATTCTATTGGTCATTACCTATGGATTGGACAATGCCTTAAGGAAGATGAGCGAGAGATTGAACACCATTTTGTGCAGCACAGGGGTCTTAATATATGCCGGAATAGGGCTGTTGTGTCTAATACTTGGAGGTAACTATTTAGACTATGCAGAACTTGATCAGATTCTGCACGTGGGGATTGCGCAGGCAAGATCGCTCGGCATTCTCGGTGTTGAGGTCGGTGTAGGGGTTACTGTTATGGCTGGGATGATTTCGATCTTTTTAGACATAGCAACCGGAGGGCTTCCTTCGGGAAAAATTGAGGGATTGAGGGATTAAGGGATTAAGGGAAGAGAGCGTGAATATACAGGATATCAATAAACAGTCTGTGAGGATGAAGCAGGTTTACAATATGATATTGAACCTGGCTCCCACTGATGCCACGGTTGTGATTCAGGGAGAAGAGGGTACGGAGAAGGCATTGGTGGCAAGAGCTATCCATTTGAACAGCGCGAGAAAAGATAAACCTTTTGAGGTGTATAACTGCTCGGCCTATCCCCAGTTTATAGTGGAGAGCGGACTTTTTGGCCACGAGATCGGAGCCTTTGATGGGGCGGTATATCAGAAGAAAGGATGTCTGGAACAGGCTGATGGCGGAACAGTGGTTTTAACTGAAATTGACAAAATCTCGCCGATGACCCAGGTCAAACTCCGGGCATTTTTACAAAACCGTGAAATTAAGAGGCTTGGTGGAAAAAAGACTATAAAAACAGACATCAGGATCATTGCCGCTGTTAATCCCGACCTGGGAAGAGAGGTGGAAAGAGGGACGTTTAACGAAGAACTCTCTTATATGTTAAATGTAATCAATATACATCTGCCTTCTTTAAGGCAGAGGAAAGATGATATCGTTCTTTTGGTGGAATGCTTTATAGGAAGACTGAATATGGAAATGGATAAAAATGTCAAGGGAATGGCATCTGATGCTATGCAGGTATTAATGGACTATTCCTGGCCGGGCAATGTCAAGGAGTTGGAAAACTCGATACAACATGCCTTTCTTCTTACAGAGGGTAATGAAATTAAGCGTGAATTCCTGCCATCCCGAATCTTAACTGAAGTATTAACAGAAAAGGATGATGGGATAACCTCTTTTGAGGAAAATGAAAAACGGTTTCTTATAAAGACCTTGCAGGAGTGCAACTGGAACAAATTACAGGTCGCAAAACAGCTTAATGTGAGCCGCAGCACATTGTATTCAAAGCTTAAAAAATACAACTTAACGACAAAGCAATAAATTTTGGAGTATTAAGATGGAAAATTTCTTTTTAGGGGTGGGTATCTTTCTCAGCTTTCTTGTTTTCCTTTGTCTCTATCGGGTAATGTTCGGACCGACTATTATTGACCGAATTGTAGCAACCGGAGCGATCGGCACAAAGACATTAGCGGTACTGGTATCGATAGGATTTATCTACGGCAGGATAGAGATGTTTTTGGATATCATCATGGTTTATGCTCTTTTGAACTTTATCGGGACCCTGATGGCAGCAAAGTACTTTGAAGGGAGAGGTGAGATCTGATGGAAATTATAAAAGCAATATCTGTAGTATTCATTTTGGCAGGGTGCTTCTTTTTTTTCACAAGCACTATCGGCCTGTTACGGTTTCCGGACCTTTATGCCCGGATGCATGCCACTGGAAAAGGTGACACCCTGGCAGTGCTCTTATTGCTTGTCGGGTTTGCCATATATCATGTCGCACATCACGGGGCTATTTTAGACAGTATAAGGTTGCTCGTTGTCGCTGTCTTTATGTTTTTAGCCAGTCCTACTGCGTGTCACGCTATTTGCAGAGCTGCGTTTCGGTGCGGTGTTAAACCGTGGACCAGGGAGCGAAGCGCCAGGGAGGGAATCAAATGATCTGGCAACTAGATCTCATATTACTTCTTTTTGTTCTTATATGTGCCATTGGGGCACTCACAGTGAAAGATCTCCTTGGCGCAGTCATTATTCTGGGCGCGTACAGTTTCTTTATGTGTATCCTCTGGACGGAGATGGGGGCAGTAGATGTTGCCTTTACCGAGGCAGCAGTGGGGGCCGGAATAGGAACGGTTCTGTTTATTGCAGCGGTCAGTAAAACCAAAAGGAGGTCAAAAGATTGAAAGTTATCGCTTTAATTGCAGCCCTTATGACAGGGGCGCTGCTTATATACGGCACTGAAGAGATGCCGGATTGGGGTGATCCCAATTCTCCGGCCAGTTCGCACGTTTCACCAAAGTATATCCAGGAGGCCACAGAAAAGACTGCAACACCCAACATTGTTACAGCCGTACTTGCTGATTACCGGAGCTATGACACGATGGGTGAGGTCGTAGTGGTTTTCACGGCCGGGATTGGCTGCATTCTGATGTTGAGAAAAAAGCGCAAGGGGGAAGGAGACTGATATGCTCGAGTACATAATCAGCAAATACAACTTCTGGATATATGTAATACTGATGATGATAGGGCTTTATGCGATGATGGGAAAGAGGAATTTCGTTAAAAAGTTGATCGGGATGAACATATTCCAGTCAGCGATAATCCTTTTCTTTGTTTCTACAGGTGTGAAAGCAGGCGCGACAGTTCCGATACTTTCCGGGCATGGTCATGGCCACGGTCATGAACTTATCGAAGTCGCCAAATATATAAATCCCCTACCCCACGTACTGATGCTCACAGCGATTGTGGTATCTATTGCCACGACCGGGGTTGCGCTTGCAGTGCTCATTTTAATCTACAGGAGATATAACACCCTGGAAGAAGATGAGATCCTGAAGATCAGAAAGGATACAGGAGTCTAAAAATGGCAGAACAATTTGCAGCGCTGGTTATAGTGGTTCCGTTAATTGCTTCCTTATTTGTCCCCCTGATTGGATGGTGGAAAAAAGAACTTTGTTATCCATGGGTTGTCGCCGTCCTTGTTGTGCCCCTCATCTCCTCTTTAGGTGTGCTGAATACTGTCATGACGACCGGCAAATTTTCCTATCGTCTGGGGGGGTGGGCCCCACCGTGGGGGATAGAATATATGCTGGATCATCTCAGCGCATTTGTGCTGGTCATTGTATCGTTTATCAGCCTGATTGTTGCCATTTATGCAAAAAAGAGTGTGGAAGATGAACTCCCGGAGAAGACAGTCCCTTTTTATACGCTTTTTCTTCTTCTTGTCACCGGCCTGCTGGGTATTGTGATTACCGGTGATGTATTCAATCTTTTTGTATTCTTGGAGATTTCCGCCCTTTCTTGCTATGCCTTAATAGCAATTGGTGAGGAAGGGGCGCCAATAGCCGCCTTCAATTATATCATTATAGGCACTATCGGCGCCTGTTTTTACCTGTTAGGCGTTGGATATCTTTATATTGCAACCGGCTCCCTTAACATGGCGGACTTGGCTAATATCCTACCGGACTTGTATCATTCCAAGGTTATCCTTATTGCCTTTGCCTTTTTTACCGTCGGTGTAGCCGTCAAGGCCGGGCTCTTCCCGCTGCATGTATGGTTGCCTGATGCCTACTGCACTGCTCCTTCTGCGGTGAGCGCGCTGATTGCTCCTTTGATGACCAAAGTGGCCGCATATGTGATGATTAGAGTGATGTTTACCGTATTCCAGCCCCATTTCTCTGTGGACATTGTCCCGGTCTTTGCCATTTTGGGATGGCTGGCGGTCTTTGCTATTTTTTTCGGTGGGATCAAAGCGCTTGCCCAGACAGACCTTAAGAGGATGCTGGTCTATATCGTAGTTGCGGAAGTCGGGTATATCGTGATTGGTGTGAGTGTAGCAAATCGAATGGGACTTACTGGAGCTGTCCTTCACATCATGAACGACGCTGTTATGATGGCGTGTCTGTTTTTGGTTGTGGGCGCTATATTTTACAAGACAGGGACACGGGATATACATCAGTTGCGTTATCTGAATAAGAAGATGCCGTTTACTATGGCCGCGTTTACGATAACCGCTCTTTCCATGGTTGGCATACCGCCGGCATGTGGCTTTTTCAGCAAGTGGTATCTCATTCTGGGTTCTATCGAGGCCGGTCAGTGGGTATGGGCAGCAACGCTGTTATGCAGCAGTTTGATAAATGCTGTTCTGTTTTTCAGGGTTATCGAATGCGCTTATTTTAAGCCAATGGAGCCTGCATATGCCCACGATGGCGGGACACACGAGGAGATACAAAGGGACGAGGCTCCTCTTACCATGCTTGTTCCTATTGTTATCATGGCAGCGGGGGTTATTCTCCTTGGCCTCTTTAGCGGAAATATCATTTCGTCTGTAATTCAGTTTGCAGTCCCTGCAAGCTTTTAAAGGATTTGGGAGGATGGGAATGGATGTTCTATATTCATCAAGACCCCTTTGGGCTGTCTTGGTGTCAATGATCGCTGCTTTTCTGATTCTTGCCACCGGAGAAAGGAACAGGAATCTTCGGGAGTCGTGGACCATCTTGGCCGCGCTGGCAAAGTTTCTGATCGTCTTTTCCATGATCCCTGTGATCTTGCAGGGAAAAGTGATCGAATATACCATAGTAACTTTTTATCCCGGGCTTTTGTTGCAATTCAGGATAGACGCCTTTGGGATGCTGTTCGGAGTGATCGCATCCTCTCTCTGGATCGCAACCTCCTTCTATTCCATAGGTTATGTCAGGGGGCTTAACGAGCATGCTCAAACAAGATATTTTTTCGCTTTTGCCATGTGTCTTTCATCGACAATAGGGATAGCATTTTCAGCCAATCTCCTTACCTTTCTTGTTTTTTACGAAATACTTACCATTGCCACTTATCCTCTGGTAATTCATAAGGAGTCAAAAGAAGGGATCATCGGGGGGAGAAAATATTTGGTCTATACCCTTACCGCAGGGTGCGTGCTCCTGTTTGCCATAGCAATGATCTATCACATGACCGGCACTCTCGATTTTAAAGCCGGCGGATTTCTGGAAGGCAGTGGGTCGAGCAGTGTCCTGATAATGCTGTTCGCGATGCTCATCTTCGGTTTTGGTGTCAAAGCAGGTCTTATGCCGATGCATGAATGGCTTCCTACCGCTATGGTTGCTCCTACCCCTGTAAGCGCGCTTTTGCATGCAGTGGCGGTTGTGAAGGCCGGTGTGTTTGGTTGTTTAAGGGTCATTCTTTATGTGTTTGGGCCTACGCTTCTCCATGATTTAGGGATATGGCTCATCATGGCATATATTGCTTCCTTTACAGTGGTCGTGGCCGGCTTCCTTGCATTGGGCCAGGATCATCTGAAAAGAAGGCTTGCCTTTTCCACTATTAATAACCTTGCTCTGATCGTCGTCGGGGCAGTGCTTCTGACGAAAAGTTCCATGACCGGCGGAATCATCCACATGGCAAATCATGCTTTTATGAAAATTACGCTCTTTTTTTGTGCCGGAGCCCTGCATGTAAAAATGCACAAGGATTATGTCAGCCAATTGGATGGGATAGGGAGACAGATGCCATTGACCATGGGCGCCTTTGCCTTGGCAGCCATCGGGCTTTCAGGCATTCCCCCTATGAGCGGGTTTATCAGCAAGTGGTTTTTGTGCCTTGGCGCCCTTGAAGCGAACCAGATCATTTTCCTGTTTGTATTTTTGACGAGTGCTATGCTTGATGTGGCTTTTTTCTTCCCTATCATTTACAATTCTTTTTTCAAAAAGCCGATGGATGATGTTGCCACGCATTTTGATGAAGCGCCCATGCTCATGGTAATTCCTCTTGTCATTACAGCTCTTTTTACAATCATTTTTGGGATCGTACCGGATGCATTTTTTCGCTTTTTCAGTATAACATCTCTGGCAGTACAAAACATAATGGGAGTAGGATAGGATGGTAAAAAAAATAAAGATTATTCTTTATATCAGTATCGTTGCAACCTGTATTCTGGGTTTTATTTTCCCGAACCAGCACCCTCATTTCTGGTGGCAGAAGATACCGGTCTTTGATGCTGTATTCGGGTTTATCGGATGTATTGTAATTGTACTTGTATCAAAATGGTTAGGCCACGGCTGGCTTATGAAGAAAGAGGATTATTATGATTGATATCCCCCCCGCATTTATTTACATTATAGGGGCGCTTTTGATTCCCCTGGTAAGGATAAGAATATTAAAGCAAGCGCTTGTGCTGTTGATTCCGGCCATAGCTTTCTGGAATCTCGTAAACATGCCACACGGCACATATTGGACATACCAGTTTCTGGATTACGAACTTATCATGGGGCGGGTGGACAAACTCAGCATGGTTTTTGCGTATGTCTTTGTAATTATGTCCTTTATTGGGATGGTTTATGCCATCCATATTAAGGAATACGGACAGCATGTGGCTGCATTACTATATGTGGGGAGCACTCTTGGCGTGGTCTTTGCCGGAGATCTGTTCACGCTCTTTGTCTTTTGGGAGATTATGGCCATTTCTTCGGTCTTTCTGGTCTGGTTTCGAAAAACACAACGGTCTCGGGAAGCGGGATTCCGGTATATTCTGGTGCATCTTTTCGGTGGATGTATTCTATTAGCCGGCATTGTTATTCATGCGGTAACTACCGGGTCCATAGCGTTCGAGCTGTTTGACTTTGGAACCCTTGCCGCCAAATTTATACTGTTTGGATTTTTGCTAAACGCGGCCGTACCCCCGCTTCACGCATGGCTGGCAGATGCATACCCTGAAGGAACCATTACCGGCGCTGTATTTATGACAGCGTTTACCACAAAAAGCGCAGTTTACGTTTTGTTAAGGGGTTTCCCCGGTGTTGAACTTCTGGTCTGGTTAGGCGCGATCATGGCGCTTTACGGAGTGGTCTATGCCGTCCTTGAAAACGATATCCGGAGGCTTCTTGCATATCACATAATCAGTCAGGTGGGATATATGGTCTGCGGTGTCGGGCTTGGGAGTGAAATGGCTATCAATGGCGCCGCTGCCCATGCTTTTTGTCATATTCTTTACAAGTCGGTTCTGTTCATGGGTATGGGGGCGGTAATATATGTGACCGGCAGAAGCAAGATGACGGACTTGCAGGGGAGAGATTTATACAAAAAGATGCCGATTACACTTGCCCTGTACATGGTGGGCGCTTTTTCCATTTCTGCCGTGCCGCTCTGGAACGGGTTTGTGAGCAAGACAATGATTGTTGGGGCCGCAGGAATGCTGCACAGGCCTTCTATTGAATTGATGCTTCATCTCGCCTCCATTGGTACATTTTTGCACACAGGATTAAAGCTTCCCTGGGGAGTCTGGTTCGGCATAAAGAAAGGGGATGAAGACGTAATAGAGGATGCAAAGGAGCCTCCGCTCAATATGTTAGTGGCAATGGGGATTGCCGCTGCCTTATGTACACTTACCGGCGTTTACCCAAAAATACTTTATGATATTTTGCCCTATCCGGTCGATTTTCATCCATATACTGTAAGCAGTGTGGTGGCGATGATGCAGATGCTGGTGCTTACTCTGGCTGCATTCTGGATTTACATTGGTAAACTGGGTGGTGAGGCAACGGTCAGTCTCGATACAGACTGGACTTACAGAATGTTTGGAAGAGCAACTCTATGGTTTTGCGAACGTCCTCTGAATGCAATCAGATCAACGGGACAGAGCCTACTTTCCAAAGAAGTTGTGTCTGTAGGGAAGCTTAGCAAACACCCGTATATCTTTCTGGAAATGTTTTGGAATTCGATTCAAGGGAAAAGGGTGTCATATCAAGAACTGATAGATAGACCCTATAATGAGAACTCTTACAGGATTCCGATCGGTCTTGGCGCCTGCCTGGCGATTGTGTTCCTCTTTATATACGGTGTGATTTATATGGGCGTGGGGTAAGCGCGAGGGATTAAGGGATTAAGGGATTAAGGGATTAAGGGATTAAGGGATTAAGGGATTAAGGGATTAAGGGATTAAGGG
>JAUWQO010000156.1 GCA_030610995.1 Desulfobacterales bacterium | reverse complement strand
TAAGATATTTGTAGTGCTTCAATAATTAAAGAATACACCACACCCAGAGGAATTAAAAGAACTAAATGGAATAAGAAGAAGTAAAAGGAACTTTAAAGGCTAAAACCCACAACATAATCAGACTCACAACATAACGTCCCGGAAGTTCCCATAGATAATGGTAGGTAATTAGCTGGTGATCGGGGCGGCACAGTCCAACAAAGTTTTATCCATCATCCCGCTGATTAAACGTATGGTCCGAGTTTTTAAACCTGTTTCGGCCAAACTGGGCTTTCCAGTATTCTTGTACTGCGGGACAATGGATAAAACTCTATACGTTAGGCAACAGAGTAAGGTAGAAACGCATGACAAACCGCAACAACAATGCGATTGTCTACAATTCAGGACTGTGCGTCTTCAGACCCTCAGTGTTGAGCACACTTTGCATCTTTTATGACCAAGTGCTACTGCCATCCACATCGGATCTTACGCGAGGCGACTGCATGAAGTTCGTCCGCAAGGTTGGAACAGATGACCGATTTAAGGCTTCACCTAAACATCCAACGAGGGTGAGCCGTATAGATACGGATGGTCAAATGCGGCGTTTGGGGGATATTGTCGCAAAATGGGATGAACGAAATGCATTGCTCTTCGAAGAGAGCGTTCTCGAACGACTTGCACCTCCACCGCCGTCAATTGACTGCAACGCCGCTACAGAGTTGAGCCACTACCTCGTTGACCTTGAGGGCGTGCTTTGGTTAATTGATACTGACAGAGAAGAGCTGTACCTTTGGAAAGATCAAGTAACTCATATACTGCGCGACGATGTCACAACTCCGGCTATATTTGTCAGCACTGACGCTCAGAAAGACCGAGAAACACTCAAAGGACTACTCGCGTTGCGGGCATTTCGCTTTCTCTTGCCAAAACTTGGCGAACTCGAACCGGAAGAATTACTTGAGGTCCGATGTGCGGTTGCGTCGACACGAGAAGGCTTCTCAATGCACTTGCAAACACTCTCGGCCGCTGTCGAATCCCGTATCCAGGATGGAGACTCGCTTGAGGCAGTGGCATCGTACGCAAACAGCATCGTTGAGACACAACTCATTCCAGATTACGTCGAGTTCAAACGGCAACTTGCCGCTAAGCGAGCTGGATTCTGGAAGAAGGTGCTCGAAAGAACCGGGAAGGTCTTTGAAATCGACGCCGCTCCATGGACTCCGAAGTTCTATGGCGAGCTTTTCAAGGCAGTCGGATTTACAATACTAACCGGCGTTGAGGGCCAAAAGGAGAACTTTTCTAATCGCGGCCAAGCACATCAGTTCATGCGAACGATCGAGGATAAGTTTGTCTAACATCTCTAATTCAGCGGACCCAAAAGGCCGGGCCGCTGATTAGGTCGTTAAGCGTGTGATAAGGTTAGAGAATTTTAATCCCCAAAATGAAGGAAAATTAAAATGATTAGATCTGAATTTACAATATTAAAGGTGGGCATGGTGGTCTTAATTTGCTTTGTTGGCTTTCTGTCGATGACATCAAATTGCTTTGGGGGTGACAATTCGTCTTATAAATTATTAAGCGAACGAAATGTAGATGCGATGGGCGGCCTGGTAAAGCGTCAAGTCGTTCGGATTGAAATTCCAGAAGGGCGTACACGAGAAGACGTGGAAGCGACATTCAAAAGAGCGGTCAAAGAAATCTATGCGTCCCGAAAAAAACTGAATGCGCTCTCTGTTGAAGGCTTTCGTCCACAAGACGATTATAAGACAGGCCCATATACAATTGGGGAAGCTGTTTATGCCCCGAATGGGAATTGGGCTGAAGCGGCAAATAAAACCGCCCCAATGAAAATCAATATTACTCTTGGGACTCTATACTTCAAATCTAAAAAAGTTATTTTTGAAAAAGGAACAATGGTTGAGTTCGTTTCCAGCGAAGGAAAGGATATTGAAATCTTCAAAACCCAAGGAAATTGGAAAGATGAAAACATTCTTATGGTCGTTAAGCCTGGGCAGGCAGGAAAGGTACTTCAGTCTAAAACAACAGTATATAGTCCGGAAATGAGCGACACTGAATATCAAATTGAAATCGACGGTAAAGTCGGGTGGATTGGCGAGAGTGGTATAAAAGCGTCGAATGATTGAGATCGAAACATTGCAGGCGGTCTTCGGGTTCTGTGGTCGTTGTCCAGGATGGCGGTTTAATCCGCCGCCTAATCGGGTAAGGGGGAGTTTCTCTCTCCCCCTCCCCACACCACATAGCAAGCGGGTCCGCACTATGCGGTTCCCCGAGAGTTTTAAAATACTGCCCAACTTCTGACTGTATTCCAAGGCTGGCTATGGCCAACACGCCGAATATTATTGGCTCCCCCTGTCGGGTTCGTTGCCTTTTCGAGTATGACCGGCTCCTCCCGGCTCTCAAAGGTTCGGCCCTTCACCATGTCCTGCCTATTAAAGCAGGCATTCGGCTAATATGGCCTCTGCTGACTTCTGCCCGATCACTTTATGAGTTGCCTCATAAAGCGCTGCCTTACAATGCCTCATGCTTACCAATCCTGAATGGCTCCTCTTTGTTTTGTCTCTCGATATCAGGCGGGATGCTCTCATGATATCGCCGGGACTTGATAAGCCGGTTGCCCCAACCGGCATTTTCACCGAATGGTAGAATGAAACATCAAAAGCCGCATGTCGAACAGATCTCCCCGGATAAGAACGTGAACTTTCGCTACACAACCGCAGCATTTACCATATCTCCTGAATCCTGGGCTTCGTCATGTGGTGCTAACTCACCCGGAGACTTGGCCTTGTATGTCCCGCCACGGCGGGATTCGTCGGCTCATAGCTTTGCACTCCAGGTTGCCGCTCCTTTCAGTCGCTCTCGCCTGCGGCTCGCCTTCCGCTTTGCTCCAGCCCTTCAGACAGAACCTCACGATTCCGCCCTCTTGAGCCGTCGAAGCTTCCAGCGAAGATGCTTGCCTTCGGCTAATACTTTTGCTAATATATCAAATATTAACAGGATTCACGTATAGGGGACTTTCACCCCATAAGTTCACGCCCATGCCGGGCGTACACAACTAAACCACCTGACAAAAAGCTGCGCTTTTTGCCTTTGATTTAGGATGTTCGGCTGAGAAAACATTATGCCATTAGAAAACAGCATGAATTTTGAGCAAGATGACATTCAAGACATCAATCCGGGCGTTATAAAAGAAGTTAAGCTGCTGAGCACCTATAGATACTTTCGTGTCTTTCGAGCGAAAGAGGTTATATTTGACTATCCTGCGATACTACATATTGGTCTGAAGGCGAACAAGGCTACAATAGAAAAGGGCAGTATTAAACTGGAATTTCGCTACTCGAGTGAGGGGCCCGGAAAGTCAACCACAACTTCTTATGGGCCAGGTCCGTTTAAAGAAAAAATAGAGATTCTTCCACTGAAGCCATACGAATCCAGGCAAATAGAAATAAGAACCCATAGCATTAACTATATCCCCAGGGTAATGAATCCAGCTTCTCTGACGCTGACGGTACTAGACTCGAAAGGTCGACATAAGGGATACAAAACACTGCACGTCAACTTAAAAAGCATAGAGGAGGATAAGAAAGAGGTACGCAACAAAGTGGTTTTTGGAGTAGTCATTCTGACTTTTCTCATGATGCTTGTGTCTTTTTCTAAGAATTGTATTTTCCCGTTAGCACAAGAGATTGCATCACAGTTCTTATCTGAATCCTCCACCTCTAGTAAAGAACCCTCAGAACTGTTGCCCATCGGCGGGCATGCTCCTGCCTCGGTTCCAAATCAAAACGAGGCTTTAGGTGGTGTAGTTGACAAGCTTGAATAACTATATTAGGCATCTATACGATTTTTTTATAAGGTCGAAATTAGCGGACAATTTAGTTGAGGAATTTGGGATTTCATTTGCAGAGACAGCACGTCAACCGGGAAAGTCAACTGAAATAGAAATTGAAAACACCCCTAATATTGAGAAAAGAAATTATCTAAAGGGAATAGCGAATTTTGTCCATAAGACCAAAAAAATTCAGGATAAGGAAACCATTAGAAAAGGGGTCAAGTCTGCCTTTGACCCATGAAAGACAATACGATACGAAAACCTTAATAACAGAAGAGTTTCGAAGCTTAATAAATACGACAGAAAAATTAAAAAGCAGATATGAAAAATACCCGACAGAATTAATAAGGGTCAAAGGCAGACCTGACCCCTTTTTTCGCCATGGCGAGAGAACAATATGCCTCGATACACGAATTTGGAGGATCTACATCGTTGGTTAGCGCCATTAATTGAGCAAGAAATTGAATTTAGAGAGCATGGTGTTCCAAAAAAGGAACTTCAAGGCACCTAACATCTGGCTGGAGCGGGAAGCGCTATAAAACGCGGTCCCCTCTATCCAGCTCGTTAGCGTTTTGTGATTGTCTGACAGAAAATATACATTATGGATGATTTTGAAGGATCAAATAGCTTTACATCATTCAAAGAGTTATCCGGGATTTCAGTTAGTGTGGATGATGTAATAAATGAAATTTCAAAAATGCCATTAGATGGGATTTTGGGATTTTTGGCTGGTTTATCTCTCGAAATGATCCAAGAGAAAGGGAACTTTTTCAGTCCTCGCCTCCAAGGAGGATATTTACAAAACGCTATAGTTGATGACTTTCCACAGAAAATTCCAAATGCATATAAGATGTATAGTCCAGGGCGAGTACCAATTACTGGAGGACGACATATTTTTATACACGAGCAAAATCTTGCTTGGTTATGCAATGTTGCGGTACTAAATTCCAAAGAAAATCAAATTACTCCTGAGATAAGTCATGATTTTCGCTGCAGAATGTTTCGAATTCTCTTAATTATAAACGATTTTTTGTCAGTTGGAAGCACTGAGAAGCCATTTGATTTAAATAAGCGACGACTCTTTTCCCTGAATTGGTTGCGACATGGACAGTTCAATCGTCTATTCGGTGAATCAGTTGAAATCTTGGTAAAATTGGCCCGCCAAAAAATGCTTCTGGTCGAAATTTTGCCTAAATACTATAAAAGCGTCGAGAGCGCTTTTTTTGAAGCCACTGGTGTAAGCCTCTCAGCATATTTTTATGCGATATGCCTTTTTGTTACGCATTTTTACGAAGGCATGAGCAAGGGTAACCATTGGTTGGCAGAAAATACAATCACCTCAAATATTAAAAATAACGTAAAAGATATAGAAAAAGTCATTTCAACCTGGAAAAGAAGTCCATCCCAATATCGAGACGCCTACAATTTTTGGATGGAGAACCGTCAGGATGATAACAAACTTCCCATTTATGATTTCGTTCCCCTTCGCGAAACACCACTAATTGAAGGACGTCCTCTTGAAATGATATGCCCGGTACCCTCCTTTCTTTTTTCTAAAATTGAAGACGGTCCATTTTATATACTTTCGGATTTTCTAAGTGGTCCAGAATTAACACGTTTCCATGTTGCTTTGGGAAATGCGTATGAAGAATATGCACATCAATTAGTTAAAAGAATATCTGGTTCAGGTACTCGGGGCATATGGAATGTTGCATGTAATCCTCAATCAAAGAAAAAAGAGGAGCTTACGGATAGTTACCTGCAAAGAAATAATATTGCGATTGTTTTCGAACATAAAGGTCAACGCCCCGGTACTGATTTCCTTTGCGGACTTCAAACTGATCGTGTCCTCGGTCCCACAGAAAAGCTTCTTGAAAGACTCGAAAATGGAGAGTCCATCGATTACATTGAAGGTTCAAAACAAGATAAAGGGTTCATAAGTCGAGGTATGTGGCAGCAGTCAAAGAAAGGACCAGATATTATTGCATGGGCCAGCAATAATTTGGGGGAAAAACCAACCCGTATTTACCCAGTCATAACGCTTCTTTCGTCTTTAGTGATCGACGCTATTGTGCGAAAAGCATACTTAAATCCCATAATCGATAAAGCAAACCTCTACGCTGAAGATTTCTGGGAAAAACCACAATGGATTAATATAGCAGATTTAGAATCCTTGGCTCAGATTGCTGAAGACGGTAAATTAGATATTGAAGCCCTTCTATCCGAAAAAGCCGCTAATTCAGTTAACGATCGTTTTGATATGTTCTTGAGCTCCAAAAAGTTAAGAGTTATCAATATAAGGATGCATGCTGAAATGATGAATCTGATAGATCAATCATGTATTTACTTCTTTGACAATAGACTGAAAAGGAAAAATAACAAGAAAAGCATATAAAATAGGTCTTGGTAGGTCTTGGGGACGTTATGTTGTGAGTTTTGTTATGTTGTGAGTTTTGTATATACTTTTCTTTGAATATCAAAAAATATATTTTCTTTGAATTTAATTCTTATACTTGAGTTGTCATCAGAATACAAAAGAAATTGTATGACAA
>JAUWQO010000134.1 GCA_030610995.1 Desulfobacterales bacterium | reverse complement strand
TTACAGGTAATCGTCTTCTCCGGCCGCCAGTTTGGCATGTCCTCTTCGGTGTCGATGGATATAATTAATTTTATTTGCATTTTTCATCAAACAGTTTTTCTGGCATTCAAATAATAGTAACAATTCACGGATTCATCGTTCAGGGGTAACTTCTCAATAAGTCAGGGGAGGGGAGGTTTTAACCTCCCGATGTGGGCATAACCACTGAAGCACAGGCTCTCAGGAAAGTTTCCACAATGTCAGCATTCCTGCTCCTATCCTGTTTAAAGGAAAATACGACCCGAAATGCCAGTCAATGGCATTTATCCGATTTAAGTGTTTTTCCCATCTAAAAAGCGTCAGCCAGCAGAGAATATCTTCAGGAATCAAACCAATTGAGTGCCACTTGAGTAGTTTAAATCCATGACACATGACCAATCGAGAAAGAACGTTTGGCGTATAAATCCGAACGTGGGTCCGATCCGCTCCACCAACCCACTCATGATTTTTTAAATACAGTCGGTTGTAAAGATATCCGATGATGTGAGATAGCGATAGCGCATTGGGAGTAGTAAGTAGCAAGAGTGAACCTCTCTTGGCCGAACGCGTTATACACTTTACAAAACGTAAGTCATAAGGCATATGTTCTATTATATCCTTAAGCAGTATACAATCATATCTGTTAATACATCGGCTCAAATACAGGTAAAAGAACATCTATGCCCCACATGCCAATCCTCTGCAAAAACTTTGGCTGCTTCTATTGCGTATGGAGAAAGATCAACACCTTCCACATAGGCGCCTCGTTTAGCCATTTCTATAGAGAAATAGCCCATACCGCAACCAAAATCTAACACCTTCATATTGTCAAGTCTTGCTGGCATAAGACGTTCAAGAATGATTCTGTTGCGGACAGTTTGATAGGGCGAGGAAGATACATGTTGCAAATATGTCCGTATTGCCTCTTTTGGATCGGGTTTCATGTTCCAATGATCTTTAGAATAATACTTTTGCTTTAAACTTCTTCTTTTTTTCGTCATGAGTTAAAAAAACCTTTTGATTTCTCGTTGGATTTTACAAAAGATATAAAAGGTCAACCCTTTTAAATACCGGTGACTGTAAGTAATTTTAAGAACAAATAACAATCTCTTTACGGCGGCTAAAGTACCTTGCTTTAAAAAGGTGTTTTCTAACCCCCATAATTCTCGTTTTAAATAAAGACTACAAGTTTTATATCACTCTCGCCATACCAAATCATTATCTTCAATTCCCTGGGAAAGCTCCCATACATGCTCTATAACCTCTTGGGCTTTAGTTCCTATGAGCACAACAGGTTGACCAAATTCATTTATCTCAATGGGCAAGATTTGCATTTTTGTAGGGCCATCTTTTCATTGCAGATAGCGGCGCCTGGACTATTTTTACCTGCCCCCTGCCCCCAATCATCGGACATGCCAAAAAAGCTGCCTTATAACCCTTTTTTTCAATTACTATAGGAGACCATGCTTCAAGTGTATTTCTTCCATATCCGATAGTTCCGATCTTGTTCTGGTTAAGAAAATTGGTTGTGTCTTCCGCTGCCTGAGGGCCAAAATCTAAGATGTGATTATTCGCCAGGTTTAAAATGTCAAAGCCCACATGGGCTAAACCAGCACACAAGCTTGCCGGAGCGCACATATCAAGCCTTGAAGGTAAAAGATGGCTCTCATCTTCATAGATTACCATCTCTAAATTTCCAAACAGGATATCGGTTTTCTGCAACTCTTTTTGGCAATGCTGAAAAGGGGAATCGGGTCCTTTTTCCCTAAGATATCTTTTAATACCATCGCCCATGCAGATATCCCCGACCGCTGTGAGACATAGCTGCTCATCAAGAGTGAAATTCGATTCTCTTATAGTTATTGTTCCATCCGAGATGAATTCAACCATAACATCAATCCATAAACATCCTATAAAACAACTCAACAGTAGTCAGTCTTTCTATTAAACTAAAAGGGGCCTTGCCTTCTTGTTGATATTTGATAAGCTGTTCAATACCTTCCTTTGTAACATGTCCCCGATTAAGAGTTTTTTTATCCAATAAGACTTTGAGAATAGGCTGCCTAAAATTTGGGTCATGCACAAATCTGTAACCCCAGTCTGCTTTTTGAAAGCCAAGTTTATACTTTGTTAGCCGCTTGATAGAATAATCGTACGATCTGATTCTATTTTTTAATTTAGAAAAAGATGTTTGGTATTTAGTGAGAGGAAGTCCTGTTGTTGCCCAGGGAATATCTCCAAGTTCAGGGAAGTTAGTTAATAAAATCGCTCGATATAAACGGGCTTCCATAAGTAAATTTACAGGCAAAGAAGTTCCAAAATCAAACATATCATAGTCAAAACCAGGAAATCCTATCTCTACAAAATTTCGATTGAGAAGCGGCTGGGGCCAGACAAAACGCCTGCCCCGGGTGGTGAAATAAAAGTATTGAGATAATGCTCCCAAATCGTCGGTAGGGAATTTTTTGAGATGTTCGATTATGTTTTCCCTGAAAGAACCGATCTTGTCACAAAAAATTTGGTTAAAAAAAAGCGAAACTTGGGAAGGGGACAATGGCCAGTAGGATTTAATAATAAAATTGTAAGCATCTTCATAGCCTTTTATCTTGGGATCAACCAATAATTGGGGATACTGGTCATCGTCAAGAGGATATTTCGACGCGAGTCGGCAAACATGATCCATAACAGCCCCATCCAAAATAAGATCTACCTGCCTCACATGCGGAAGAATACTCATTAGCCAGTGTTGAGTAAAAACAAGATGACCATCTGACAAATAACACCCTGTTTCCAAAACAGCGTTCCAGTCTATATCTTTAAAGTCTATTAAATGCCATTTGCCGTTAAGCTTCTTACAAATAGCCTTAGCAATCCTTGCCTCTTTTGGCCTTAATTTAACATGAAAACAGTCGATCTCTGAGCCATATTCTTGAGAACCAAAGGCACAAATTGTCCTTGAATCCATTCCGCCGCTCAGGGTAACCCCAATTTTTTTACAATCCGGATTTTTAAAATATTTTCCTACTGCCTGTCGTAGTCTTTCTGTTCCTTCTTCCAATAAAGCGGGAGTTACTTCAGAGAGATTATAATTAAAAGCTGGAGGGTATTCCCAGTATTTCATCTTCTTAATATTAAGAGCTGAATCAATAACAAACTGAGAACCATAGGGAAAAAGATTGATCTTCTCAAATAATGTCTCCTCGCCAACAAAAATACCTGCAGTGAGAAAATTTACCAGCGCACTTTCATTTAATCTGCTGTCTGATTCAGGAACAGATGTCAAAGCCTTTATTTCCGGCGCAAAATAAAATCCTTTTGGAGTAATTGTAAAATACAAGGGCAAAACCCCATAACGGTCACAAAATATATAAAGTTTAGCCTCATTGCTATCATAAATGACAATGTTAAAAATGCCTTTAAGAAAAGAGGGCAAGTTAGCTTTGTGTAACAGAAATAAGCGGATAATTGCTTCTTCAGGAGAGAGTTCGGGATTGCTTAGGCCATCATCTTGCGAGGAATTCTTAAGTTCCAGTAAGTTATCAACATAACCATCCATACATAGATAGCAGCCTCGATAAAAAACAGGCTGGGGAGTCCTGTTAAAAACCCCCAAACTGCTCCTTCCAAGCCCCGCTTTTAAATCAAAAAAAGTATCAACAATGTTACCTTCTTTGTGGTGTAACCGCCTGATCATTACCTTAAGAAGAGATTCATTTGTTCCCGAAGCGGCTGGCTCCTTTAAGAAAAAACCGAATATTCCTGGCATTTAACTTCCTTTTATAAAAGATTTTATTTCCATAAATGCATTCATATAGAAAACAAGAATAAAACTAATATAACATATAGCGCCAATAGCGGAAAGGCAGAGAAATTGAGTAAGATAGTTGCAGCTAAGCAATGACAATTTTGAAATAGTTACCACAATGATCATAGCAAGGGCAGCAAGGATAGGTATTGTCAGATTTCTGAAATAATCCAGAAGGCTAACGTTGATCACTTTGAGGCATCGTTTGGCACTAATAATAAAACATATAGGATAAAGAAAAAGCCAGGCATAAGCAAGGCCGTTGATGCCGTATTGACAACCGATTAAGAATCCCACAGGCATGACGGTGCCAAAAATGATCATGTTGGTAAATTCAATATCGGGCCGGCCTTTTGCTAAGACTATGTTGGAATTAAAATTAACTGCCCTTAAAGTCCCAATAAGACATAGAACCTTAAACGGGAATACCATGGGTAGCCATTTGGGGGTTAGTATTAAAACAACCGCCGGTTCCGCCACGAGATACATACCGACAAATACAGGAAAGGTTATAATGGCCACAAACCTGACCGTTTTCAAGAAATAGTTGCGCAGAGATATCTCATCATCCTGAAGCTTTGAGAAAAAAGGGAGAGTAATCTGGCCGACAAGCGAGCCAAATTTTTCGAGAGGCAAAGAGGCTAATTGAAAGGCCATAGTATAGTAGCCAAGTTGAGTTTTGCCTAACAGCTTACCGGCAATAAGATAGTCTGAATTGGAGTAAAAGTACCATAACAACCTTGCTCCGGTGACATTGTAGCCAAAATATACCATCTTTTTTATACTCTGGAACGAGAAGATTTTTTCGGGAAACCATCCTGTAAGAACAAACACAAGGATTAGTTTTATAAAATCTGAAACGAGCACACCATAAACAAGACTCCAAACTTCGTAGCCGGAAACCGCGAGAAAAAGGGTAAAAATACTTCCTATAAATCGCGAAATAAAATCAGCAAGAGACCTTTTTTTGAACATAAGTTCTTTAGCAAGGAGGCTGTATGGAAGTTTATAGCAACCACCAATAATTGCGCTTATGCTGGCTATTCTAATGATGAGAGTGAGCCTTGGTTCATGAAAAAATGAGGCAATCAAAGGAGCTGAAATAAAGGCTAAAAAATAAGCAAATAGGTTCAACCCGATTATTGCCCAGAAGCAACTGGATAATTGTTCCTGAGTTAAGTCCTTTTTCTGAATTATAGCAGGACCTAATCCAAGTTCATTGAACATCACCAAAAAAGAGGTCAAAAGTGCGGCCATGCCGAAAAGGCCATAATCGTCAGGAGATAAGATTCTGGCAACAAAGACAGTAATAACCCACGATATCAACTGAATGGCGCCACTACTGCCAAACAGCCAGAAAGTAGCAGAGCGGACATCCTTGATCAATCCCACGTTACTCATTTTATAAAACACCCATAAAGCAGTTCCTATCCTTAACTATTTTTGATCTTCTTTTTGATTTTAAAACAGCGGGTTCAAGACGAAAAAATAGAACTATCCCCGTATCAGCTAAATAAATCAGGGTAGGGGAGGTTTTAACCTCCCTATATGGGCGACTAAAGTCGCCCATACCCCTATTTATTGAGCTATTACCTACCCCCTTTATCTCCGCCTAACAACCGGCCTTTTGATAAAACATTTATGTTTCCTGAAATAATAGAACAATCCTTTGATATGACTGAGCGTTGCCTTATTTATCTTTAGCTTCCTTGATATTTCCTGAAGAAGAAAGTGGTCAAGTCTGCTCTTGACTCTTGCTCGCCCTTTCCACTACTCGCGAATCATTCTTCAGAAGAGTCGTAATGATATTAGTGTCCAAAGTGCATTGTTTCATATCTCTAATTAAATTTATTCAGCCACGAATGAACACAAATTTACACGAATAAAACAAAATTAATTTTAGCGTACCAATCTCTCGTAGTTAAGCTTTTCTTTTCCGAAATTAAGAAGGATTGCCAGCCGCAAGCCCGTTGCCTTCAAATAGTTAAGCGCTTGAGCCCTGTGAGCATCAGCAATTCTTTGAATGGCCTTAAGTTCCAAAATGATTTTGTCCTCAACTAAAATATCTGCGTAATAGTATTCCTGCTACTTCCCCAGCAAAGCAGGTGGTTTACCCACGATCAATTAGTTGCAGCTTTCCCTTAAATTCATCAAGGTCATTTACCCGAAGCGCCTGCCGGAGCAGAGCTTTTAACCTTTCGCGTGAATCTATGCGCTTAATTTGCTCAGACAATTCAGAGCTTAGCTCGCCAAACTGCTCACTGAGAACTTCGAAGAGCATCTCCTGGGCATCCTGCAGCATCCCCTGCTGCATCCCCTGCTG
The DNA here is from genome assembly GCA_030610995.1 of Desulfobacterales bacterium. Taxonomy (GTDB): domain Bacteria; phylum Desulfobacterota; class Desulfobacteria; order Desulfobacterales; family ETH-SRB1; genus Desulfaltia. Next base: position 1,766 of record JAUWQO010000134.1, on the reverse strand, counting down.
CATCCCTTTTTCAATACCGATTTTTTCTACACTGGTTACGTATGGCATCTTATGTTCCTCCTCAAATGAGACAAGATTATCCCAAAAACGTCTGGAAAATTCTTCCGGAAGAGACATGACCCAATCAATAAATGAAAAAAGCTGAATCACATCCTTCTTGCTGTAACCTTTCTGATAAAGCCGCTTTATCAAATCAAACTTCAACCCTGTTCTTTCTTCCGGGTTATTTCGGGTCTCCATTGCCTTTAGTTGAGACAGTACCACTAAGGCAAATGGATTGTTATCTTCCAAAAGTTCCTCTTCTCTGTCATTGTAGTCTAAAATCTTCACTACAGGAAAGCGTAAACTTACTTCACATCCCCATAGTTCGTAGCTGAACCGGTCAGGACGCCATGAAACGCTCTCATCTGTCAAAACCGCCAGGCTTGCCACTGGCTTTCGATATCTGTCATAGGTCCTATAATTATACACATACATCCGCTCGGGAAAACCTGTCTCTCTTGCCCCCTGCACCTCTATGTGTATCAAAAGCCAGGTCTCGGAATCATCTTTCCGCCAGACCCGTATCAGTTTGTCAAGATATCTTCTGCCTGTCTCGGCTTCCTTTACGATACTCTGGAATTCCTTATCCAGAAATTCATATCCCTTCTCCCAATTCAGGTCCTCTTCAATTTGTGGAAAGAAGAATGCCATAAATTCCCGAAAATAAGTCTCAAGAATATCCTTCCATGGACTGTCATAATCTTGACTGATTTGTTCCATAACTCTCCACCCCAAAACGTAACTACTCAGGTTGTCAGGTTCAAGGCGAAAAAATAGAACCGCCCTTTTATCCGCCCCTAACAACCGGTCTTTTGATAAAACATTTGTGTTTCCTGAAATAATAGAACAACCCCTTGATATGACTGAGCGTTGCCTTATTTATCTTTATCTTCCTTGATATTTCCTGGGCATCATGAATAACCACCACCTCCGGATTATAGAGAATCTTGTATCCTGTCAGCCACAGACGTAAACAATAATCCACGTCTTCAGGGGCATAAAATATATTTTCATCCAAGAGCCCGACCATTGCCAGTATCTCTCTTTTTAATACCCACACGGCTGAAATTGCGTAATCAACCTCTCTTAAACCAGGATTGTCCGTTAGATTATCTTCTATTCTTTTCAGGAAGAAGTAACGAAATAACTTTGTGTAAATCGTTGGAAAGTTATCTGTTGATTTTTGTAATTTCCCATTTGGGTAGATAAGTTTAGGCACAACCAAACCAACCTGCTCATCATTTTTATGAACATTTATCAATTTCTCGATTGTTCCTTTTAATACTTCAACGTCCGAATCCATGATGATTATATAATCACCTTTTGCCCTTTTTAAGGCAAGATTGCGGGGGTAAGTGGTGCCTCTGTTATTTTTCAGGTATATAGGAATAATATGATCAGGATATTCAGCCTCAAAAGATTTGATAATTGAGATAGTACTGTCTTTTGAGCCATTATCAACAATAAAGATTTCATAAGAGAATCGACTTTTATGAAGATCGGCAAACAATGAGGCAAGGCATTTGCTGATATATTTTTCCGAATTCCAGGTTAATATGACAAACGAGATATTCATTAGCGCCTCTGATGGTGTCAGGTCTTAAAAGTCTCTCAATTTGTAATAGTCGTATCAGCTCAATAAATAAGGGAAGCCCCCTCACCCTGGCCCTCTCCCACCAAGGGAGAGGGAATTCGTTGATTGAAATCATTAAAGAAACTCCCTC
>JAUWQO010000169.1 GCA_030610995.1 Desulfobacterales bacterium | reverse complement strand
AGAACAGGAAGACTTTCGTGAAGACCCGCCTAAAAAGTTCTATCGGCTGGCACCCGGCCGCGAGGTACGTCTGCGATATGCGTATTTTATAACATGTGTGGAAGTGGTAAAGGATGAGCAGACAGGTGAAATTATAGAACTTCACTGCACATATGACCCAAAGACAAAAGGCGGTGACTCTCCGGACGGACGAAAGGTTAAGGCAACTCTGCACTGGGTTTCTGCTGTTCACTCAATAGAAGCGGAAGTGCGTCTTTACGATCATTTTTTCACCGCTGCAAATCCCGGTGACAAAAAAGAAGCTGAAGATTTTAAGGATTGTTTGAATCCAGACTCGCTGGAAACCCTGACTTCATGCCGGGTTGAACCAAGTCTGAAAAAAGCCGGGCCCGGAAGCAGATGCCAGTTTGAAAGGCTGGGCTATTTCTGTGTTGATTCTGTTGATTCATCTGAAAGTAAACTGGTATTTAACCGAACAGTAACCCTGCGCGATACCTGGGCCAAGATTCAAAAAGCCCAGAAGAAGAAATAACCCGAATTGCTCATTTCTATGCCCAATGCACGTTCGCAAAAGACTTTTTACGAATCTATATACGAAAGAGCTTCAGGTATGATACATTCAAATCAGGAAACTGTTTGATCGCATTAGATATCATTAAGATAGCTGTAGCTGAACCGCCTATAGACCCCAAAATCTTGTGGTCTACCCAGTTTTAAGTTTGTGTTGAATGTCATTGTATCTTACATTCCACACCTTTTTTTGCATACACAGCCCAATTTTTTATTATATAATAACAGCAAGATAAAACAATATTGGTAAAATTTAAGAGAATTAAGAACTAAGGTATAGACAACCCCATCCCCAATATGGCATATAGGCTAAAAATAGATATGTCATTAAAAGGGAGGGAATATGAGAGCGTCGCTTGAAGTTGAGAAAGCAATTGAGAGGGAAAAGATAACTGCTTATGTTGTCAGCCACTTGCCAATCGTAAAAGCCTATGCTGTTAAGATGGGTCTTGTTGATATTATCAATCAGCTTATTCCCAGCAAGATGGATGTGGAGCCAGGGATAATCTTTTTGGGAATGGTTATGGATACGCTATCTGGGCGAACTCCTTTTTATCGATTAGATGAGTTTTTTCAAGATCAGGACACAGAGCTGCTTTTAGGGAAAAGAATCAGTTCTGACAGTTTTTGCGATTATAATGTCGGCCGTGTTCTTGATAAAGCTTATGAGATTGGCTCCATCAAAATATTTACGGCAATTGCCAAAAATGCTGTTGATATTTTTGATGTTAACACACGCCATGTGAGTTTTGACACAACATCGGTCAGTGTTTTTGGGGATTATGATCTATATTCGGATGAGAATCAAAGTCCAAGCTTAACAATAACTTACGGTCATAGCAAGAATCATCGTCCTGATTTAAAACAATTCCTTGTATCAATGCTATGCGTTGACCGCAATGTTCCGATTTTTGGTAAGACGGAAGATGGAAATGGCTCCGACAAAACGATCAACAACGAAATCCTTTCAAGTATTTCAAAACGGATGGCGGTGCATGGTCTGGAACCTGAAGCCTTTATCTATATTGCCGATTCTGCGATGGTAACAAAAAAGAACTTGCTGACCATAGGTGACAGTATTTTATTTATAAGTCGTCTTCCTGCCAGCTATAATGAGTGCTTGCGAGTTATTAAGGAAGCCATTGGAAAGGATCAATGGCAGGATTTGGGTGTATTATCCGCTACAAAGCCGACAGATAAGCGGCCTGCAGCTTACTATAAGGCTTATGAATCAGAAGTTAATATTCACAATAAAAAATATAGAGCTGTTGTTATTCATTCAAGCGCCCATGATAAGCGTCGTCAAAAACGCATAGAACGAGAGCTGAATGCAGAGCTTAAATCTTTGAACCACCAATGCAAACAGGCTGTCCAAAAAGACTTTTATTGTTTAGCCGATGCACTGGCCGCAAAAGAAGAGCTTGGAAAGACGAAGGCCAAATATTACATTGTCAATCCGGAAGTAGAAGAAAGACCAAAGTACAAAAGCGGGCGGCCAAAAGGAGGTATTCGCAAAATCAAAGAAATGCTGTATGGCCTTTCTGTAACAGTAGTAAAAGATGATCAAGCGGTTTCAGAATTAAGAGAAGAAGCCGGTTGCTTTGTTATGATTACCAATGTTCCCCAAAAAGGTGAAGACAGCTACGATTCTAAAGCAATCTTAAAAGCTTACAAAAATCAGTATGGCATAGAACAAAACTTCGGGTTTCTAAAAGATCCTGTAATCGTCAACAGCATATTTTTAAAAAAGCCTGAGCGGATAGAAGTTCTTGGATTAGTTCTATTGCTTTCACTGCTATTGTGGCGTCTGATTGAAAGAGAAATGCGCCAGTATATTGAAAGAGAGAAACGGGATTTGCCCGGATGGAAGAAAAGAAGAACGACCCGCCCCACGACCTTTATGCTTACGACCAAATTTCAAGGAGTTATGATTATAAAAGTTGGCAATATCCGAAAACTTAATAAACCACTTACGGAACAGCAAGGAGAGTATTTATTAGCGTTAAATGTAAATTCAGACGTATTTGTTAATCCAAGAGCAGGATAATTGATCCAAAACAAATTGTTTTGTTTAAAAACTATAGCTTAAAAACTAGAGAATAAATGTAATTTGGGGTGTTGAAAGTGAGTTGTATTGTACGGGATAATCACTATTAATTTGCTGATCATTAAACTAACAACATAACGTTCCAAAAGCGTCCAAAAGCGCTCAAGGATAATTGAAGTCTAAAAAGTTTTTCGATTTAACTTTTTACAAAATCCTCAATCATAGAGGTGCTATTAATTTTTTCTAACAATTATCAAATGAGAATTAGCCCTTGATGTTGCGACATAAAGTAATTCGTCTTTCATATCTTCCCTAATGGCATCTGTTTCTGTGAGGATAACAACTGGACTTTCCAGCCCTTTAAATGAATGAATTGTTGAGCAAAATATATTGTTTCCCATCCCTTGCTCAGCCCGTTGCCATGTTATAGGACAATTGGCAAGACAATCTCCTGTGTTCCATATTGATTTGCTTTCCCTGTGAGGTGTAAGAATCGTTATATCGGATGGAACGACCTTCTCATTTCGTAAAAGGTTAGTAAGGACTTTTCTCATAATGTCTTTCTCTGTACTCTGTGTGTTGATCCTAACAATTTCAGGAGGCTGCCCCTCTGGGCCAATGGCCTCCGGTTTAATCTCTCCCCTGTAATACTTCATGGTTTCTTTATGAATTTGTTTGGTATTCCGGCAGTTTTCACTCAGAGAAAAGGGTGGATCACTTAATGGCAGGTTTTTCTTCTTCCCGTATAGTTTTTGATTATCGTCAAAGAAAATATAAAACATTCCTTCGTCAGGGTCGTCTAACAGCTCTTGTAAAGGTATCCACCAGTTATCTTCGAAATCTTGGCCTTCATCAACTATCAAAGCATCGTATCCATCCTCAATCAAAGCTAAGGCATCTAATAAACTATCCGGCAAGATATTTTTGAAAAATATGCGTTGGTCTATTTGTGGATCCGGGACAGGAATGTCCAGATCAGCTCTTTTGCAAAATTCCATACATAGACCATGGAAATGGAATACATCTATTTGATTTGAATGCGGAATGATCTGCTTGAGAAACTGTGCAAGAATAACATTAAAACATACAATCACAACCAGTTTTTCTGGATTATTTTCAACAATACGACGTGCCTTTTCAATGGCCAAAAACGTCTTGCCTGAACCGGCTGGCCCGCAGATTGTTGCGCGATTGAAACGCTCTATAAGCGCTAATACCTTATATTGTGAACGCGTTGCTTTTAATATACTTTTTTTGTCATCAGTAATTTTTCTCGATAAATTTATTGGTATTTTCCACGATGGAGCAAGAAATTTCCGTAAGGCTTTCATCCCTTCTTGACCAGGGCCTTTTCTATGACTCTGGCCGAGAGTATTCTTGAAAATTTGCACAATTGCTTTCGGAACCCTTTCAAGGTCAGAAGAATCAAGGGTAATTCCCTTCAATTCTGGAGAGATTCCTAAATCTCTGCCAACTAAATCAATATCAGGAAACCATACTGCATGGCCATGCGGATAGGAATATTTTCTCGTGGCAGAATGATTTTTTATATCACTTAAAAGATCATAACAATATGTCTTACTTTGCTCGTACGGATTTTTGATCTTGAATTTTGTTCCATCAAAGGAAGTAGAAGCCCATTTGCCAGTATATCCATTAAATTCAATCCCCCCTCCTTTAACCTCTAATGCGACCATGCCTTTGTCGGGATGCAAAATAAGAAAGTCGATTTCACCATCCAGAAGAGGTCCATTTTTATTCGGCCGTCGATATATTGGAACACTATGGAGAACGATATAATCGTTTGAGAGAAGATCTTTTAATGCGTAGAAAACTTTCCTTTCCGCATTACTTTTAGTCTTCCCTAAAGGGTGGTCTGGATACATTCTGGCCATATTTTGTCCGCTATTTATGAAAGAATTTGTGTGAGCCAGTCAATAATAGGACGTCGCCTTAACTGTTCCCAATAAAATTGATTTGAATAACTCCTCAAGCAAGCATAACAGCTCGAATTCACATCAGAACATTTGCAATCTCTTACGCGCCTGAGGACTTCTCGCAAAACCTTGTCTAAGTCTTCGACTATTTTGGGTATGTACCCAGCCCCACCAGGAATACGGTCATAAATCACAAGCTCTCCGACAACGCTCTCCTCTGTCCATCCGTGATAGGTGCCGCCCAAATCATTTATTGATATTCCCAAAGCATCAGATGCTCCATTTAAAAATGCTGCCAACAGTGACGGCCAAAAAATACGCCCATCTTCGCTTCGCACATATGGAGGTTGTACTGCGCAACCTCGAAAACGTAGCTGTAAAATATCGGTGATGATTTCATGAGCCATGTCTAATTTCAGAATTTTTCCGTTACATCTTGATCCCCAAGGAGTTTCATGGCCCTTTTTTCCCGGGCTTGGAACACTTTTCCCGCATTTTCTGCAAATCATGAAATGACTAAATTTATGATTGCTATTTGCTCTAAATAGTTTGCCATCCTTTTTTATTCCGCAGCTAACCCCTTTTATTTTTTTATGAGGAGAAAAATCAGCAGTGCCTTCCAAAAGAAAAATTTCTGAGGTTCGAGGAGGCCTCCTCCTGAAAAGACCAGGGAATTGAGGAGTATCCTTTTCCAAAGTAGTAAAGCCATCCGGCTTCAAATAGTTGCCAGGCTGAAATCGTCCTCGCAGTTGAGTGCCGCAGGATGAACACTCACCCGATGGCGGTTCGCTTTCGTGACCGGTTTCAATTTTTCGACATTCAGGGCATCTGGCGTACCAGCGAATTTCCGGTTCTTTCGAGTTAAACCAGACCCCTCCTGAAATAAACACTTTTCCATCGGCAACCACTTCAGAACCAGGTGCATACTCAGATATTCCAATCTCACGGTCCCGTTCCAGCCTCATTCGTTCAATATATTCAGGATGTCTGACCAAGAGCTTGACGTTGTCCTGAGGAAACGCATAGCCTGGAAGCCAGGAGCAACTACTAAGAAAATCAATGAGTCGCT
>JAUWQO010000069.1 GCA_030610995.1 Desulfobacterales bacterium | reverse complement strand
GAGGGATTGAGGGATTGAGGGATTGAGGGATTGAGGGATTGAGGGATTGAGGGATTGAGGGACTAAAAACCACTAATTCCTGAATTCCTAAATTCGCAATTCCTAAATTCGATTTTGTTAATCTGCGGAAATCTGCGAAATCTGTGGATGGGATTTAGGGAAAACAGATGAATAATATAAATTATATCAAACAAACAATACTTTTACTTGCTGTATTGCCGCTATTTTACAATTGCGCCGGCCCTATGAGTTATATCCACCCTACGGCGGATCTTACATATATTAAGACAGTAGCCATTGTGCCTTTTCAAAACTTAACCAAGGAAAAACATGCAGAAGGCAAATTAATGAATGTCGTGGCCACAGAGATATTAAGGCGGGGCATATTTGATGTTGTTGAATTCGGAGAAGTAGATAAGGTCCTGAATGAAGAAGGAATTAGGAAAGAAAAAGGCGTTATCAGCAAAAGTGTTGCCGAAAGGGCCGGAAAGCGGCTGAACGTCCAGGCCTTTATTGTAGGAGCAGTTGAAGAATACGGTATGTCGCGGGCAGGGAGCAGCTCTTACCCGGAAGTCTCCGCCTCTTTAAAGCTGATAGATGCAAAATCTTATAAGATCCTGTGGGAAGCGACACACAGCGTAAAAGGAACAACCATTCTGGATCGGCTCTTCGGCATCGGCAAAAAGAGCTCCAGCGACCTTTGCAGAGAGTTGGTTGAGGAGATGTTTGATACCCTGTTTGGAGGGTAGTGTCGAGGTTTCGATTTTGTGAAAAAACATTTATTCATCGTAGCAGTTGTTTTAGTCTTTTCGCTCCCCGGGTTGTCGGGTCCCATTTTGGGGGCAGAGGATGTGATAAAAATAAAGAGAGTAGCTGTGACACCTTTTGGCACATTTACCGTCGGAGATATTTCCATTGATGTGACGTATCTTATATTGGATCGCCTCACAAAAAATGAATTCAAGGTTATTTCTCAGAATATCCTGGAAAATTTCCTTGTCAAAAGAAGAATCCGCGGAACAGAATTCTTAGACAGGCCAACTATCAGGGAAATGGGCGCTGTTTTAAGGGCAGATGCCCTGATATTAGGGTCTGTTGATCTCATTGAAAATAATGAAAATCCACAGGTAGTCATGAATGCCAAGATGATCAATTGTTTTGATGCTTCTGTTGTATGGGCCAACTCTATTTCACGCACCGGGGACGACTTTGTCACATTTCTTGGCCTGGGCAGGATAACTTCTTTAAAGAAGTTGGTAGAAATCACAGTGGAGGAACTATTAAGCAACTTGCCCTCTACTATCGATCCGGCCAGCTCATCCGTAACCCCGATTGAGATCAGCCATGCAGGTTTTTTTCCTGATGTGCTAAGAAGTGGCAAGACAACACGCCTTTCAATAGAGGTTAGAGAGATCACCGGAAGGCTGCGGGATATCAAGGCATTTATTCTTGATAGTGAGATTAACCTTAAAACCGAGGATGGAAGGTGGTATACTGGAACTATTTCAGCTCCGGCCATTGATGGAGTCTATCCGCTGAAGATTTACATATCGGACCAGCGGAACAGGCTTTTTATTATAGACTCCGCGGCCACTCTGACTGTTCACAACAGACCACCCGAAATCGCTCTTTCGTTTCCGCAAAGGCTTCTATCTCCCAATAATGACGGCATCAATGACTATATTCAATTTTTTCCTGAACTCCTGAAAGCAATCACATTAGAAAGCTGGCAGGTTGAGATTACAGATGAAGCCGGCGACATTGTGAGATCGGAAGGCGGCTTCGGCGTACTGCCCGCAGGTTTTGTCTGGCGGGGTGAGAATAATCAATACAAGACTGTTAAAGATGGAACATATTTCTGTCGATTGTTTGTGGAAGATAAGGCGGGCAACAGGACGTCCACAACAAAGGAGAATATCGTGGTTGACAGAACTTCGCCTGAGGTTGCCGTTTTTCTAACAGGGGAAAATGAAGAAAGCCTTACCCTGTCGCTGGAAATCAAAGATATAAGCGAAATAGCTGATTGGGAAGTCATTGTTTACGACAGAACAGGCTCTGAAGAAGGAAGGTTTGAAGGCAAGGGGAATATCCCGGCAACCATGGTCTGTCCGGTTAAAAAAAAACCAAAAAAAGGCCTGAACATGGAAGGAGAGGGACAACTTGCCTATTCGCTTGAAGTGAGAGACATAGCCGGAAACAGATTGCAAATTGTAAAACAACCCTTAAAATGGCCTAAGCCTGAAGCAGATGAGGTTGAGCCTGAGAAAAAAAGAGATGAATGGGTTGAGGATTTTTGAGTTGATGAGCCTGCTCTTTACCCATAAGTTATCTTTCCATTAGCAATTAACAGTTATCAATTGATTATTAACTATTATTATTGGCTTTTTGGGCATAAATATAAAAACATAAAACAAATAATCAATAATCAATTGTTAATAACTAATTGTTAATTAAGGATAAAAACATGTCTCAACATCTATGGGTAAAGGCCAGGGCTGAGTGGGCAGGAAAGCTCATTTTTCTGCTCCTTATCCTGGGATTCATCTCGGGTTGTTCTTCATTTGCCACCCCGTACACCTATGTCAGAAAAAACCATGATCAGCCGGTGGTCAAAAAAGTTGCGGTTTTGTCTTTTTACAACAATACAAAGATTGCCGGAGCAAGCAAAATTGTAACAGGGGCCTTTGTCGCAAACCTGGTTGGAATGAGAAAGTTTAAGGTAGAATTTCCTGGTAACATCAAGAGCTTTCTTATCAGCGAGCGAATTATTGTGAGAACCGGCGTTAATCTCAACACTATCAAGCTTATGGGAAGAAGATTGGGAGTGGATGCCGTTATCCTGGGCCGGATAGAAGAATTTGTGGGAATGAACGGAAAGAAAAAGGATGTTGTTCCAGTGGTTTCCATCAATGCGAGGATGGTGCACGTCCAAACAGGGAAGATTTTGTGGATGGCTCAACACAGAAGAACCGGCGATGACTACATAAAGGTTCTTGATTTCGGCAAGGTCAGGTCGGTGGGCGAGTTGACCAGGAAAGTGGTTCTGGAGATGATTGAAACAATGCCGTAGGTTAGTTGCTCGTTGCTGGTTGCTCGTTGCTCGTTGCTGGTCATTAGATTAGAAAACTTAATCACGAAAACACGAAAGATAAGTCATGATCCATAATACTTTGCGTATCTTTTCTATCACTATCATGCTTTACTTCATCGGCATTGCAAGCATATATGCGCCCTATTGTGCGGCCGCGGACACAGCGGTCCTTGCGGAAGTAAATGACGAGGTCATTGATGAAGACGCTCTTTGTGAGAGGATTAAGGCTATTCACAGGTATAAGCCGCAAATCCGGCCTGAAGAAGGCGCCGGCAGCATCAAGGTTCTGACTATTGTTGAAGAGATGATCGATGAGCGACTCATAATCCAGGAAGCATACAGCGTGGAACTCGACAGGTCTGCCGGTTTTACAAAAAATATTGAATCCTTCATAACCACACAATCAATCCTCAGATTAAGAAAAGAAGAAATTCTTGATAAAACCGACATCAGCACACAGGATATTTTAGAATATTTCAAAGAGCGTTATGAGAAAGATGGGCCGGCCCCTGAAGGGATGTTTAAAAAGGTAGAGGCACGAATCAGAAAAAACCTCAGAAAGGAAAAAGAAAAAGAGCTATCTGATAACTTTATTTCCGAGCTAAGAAAACAGGCAGATATATCGATTGACAGGGATCTAATTAACCTGCTAGACCCAGAAAAAAATTATACAGGGAAAAAGTATGTGGTGGCGAGCGTAAATGATGATACGATTCCCGTTGATGATTTTCTCCATGATTTGAAACAGGCGGCTCAAAAACGGACCAGGCAGGCCAGGAAGCAGCCTTTGTTAAAAAACAGCGGCTATCCGAAAAAAGTGCAAAATGAGTTAAAAGAAAAGATTCTGGACAACCTGATCGCATTCAAATTGATCGACCAGGAGGCATTAAGGCGCAAATACATCAACGAGCCTGCATTTATGGATATGGTTAAAAAACGTAAAGAGAGGCTCCTTATTAATGAATTTAAGGCAAAGCTAATCTATCCCCTGACAATTCCAACAGAAAATGAGTTGACACAATATTATAGAGAACATATAAATGACTATAAAAAAGGTTATGAAGTCTGGTTCAGGGAAATGATCTTTAATGCCGGTAAAGATGCTGAGAAAGCTTTGAAAGAATTAAAGCAGGGAGCAGGCTTTGAGTTTTTGGCAGCCCGGGTGTCGGAAAAATGGATGCCAAGGCAAAGGACTGTATGGGTTAATGCTGATTCATTTTCTCCTGCAATCAGCAAGGAACTAAACCGGCTGAAACCGGGTGAGATCAGCGATGTAATCGCCGACAACAGACAATACAGGATCATTAAATTAAAGGGCAAAAGAGGTGGAAAGCCCATAGAGTTCTTCAAAGTCGTCGATAAGTTAAAAAAAGCCGCAAGGCAAAAGAAATTCGACGAAATCATGTCTGAATATCTAACAACGTTGCGTAAAGGGTCCAGAATAAAGATTAACAAAAAAGCTCTGAAACAGATAGAAGAAAAATACAGGGTAACTACTCCATGAAATTCATAAAACCGGCCACTTTATTGCTGTTATTGATCGCAATTATCATCGTGGGGATTGTTTCCTGCAAGAAAAAGGCGACAGGGCAGTTTGTGAGGAAAAAATGCGTTGAGTGCCATCAACAAAAGGCCGAGGAGTTTAAGAAGGCGGGGGTGGTCCATAAGCCTGTAAAAGGCAATGAGTGTGAATCGTGTCACAGGCCCCACGGGGTGATTGGGGGTGTTTACTTAAAGGTAAGCGAAAAGGAGCTATGTTACACCTGTCATAAAGAGATGAAAAGCGTGCTTGACAAAAAGCATGTTCATGCCCCGGCAAAAGAAAGAGAGTGTATAAGCTGTCACAGTCCACATTCGTCAGAGAACAAAAACCTGTTAAAAGGCAAAGGAAATAATCTTTGTTTTATCTGTCATAAAGAAGATGCCTATAGCAGAAAGATGCAACATGCGCCCTTATCTGATTCTGATTCTGATAAGGGGTGTTTGACCTGCCACGATGCTCATGGTTCTGATTATGAGAAATCACTTTTTGATTCAACGGCTGATGTTTGCAAAAAATGTCACGATTTTAAAGAGCCCGGGTTTGTCAAAGGCCATTCAGGTTATAAGCCGGAAGGAAATTCCTGTGTCTCATGTCATACGCCTCATTCTTCTTCAAATACGAAACTGCTTCGAGAATTCACGCACAGGCCGCTTGACCGGAACCAGTGCAAGTCCTGCCATAACCCGCCTGAATCGGACCAGGCTTTAGAACCCGTGCAGGAAGGGGCAAAACTCTGCTATGGTTGCCATACAAAAAATAAGGCGGATTTCAAGAAAACCCATACCCATTCACCGGTTCAAGATGGAAATTGCCTGTCATGCCACAGTCCCCATGCCACGGACAACAAATTTGCAACGCTTCTGCCTGATGGAAAGCTTTGCTATTCGTGCCATAAAGAAAGAGAAAAGTTAATTAAGAAACAGCATGTTCATAAGCCGGCAGGAGAGAACAATTGTACATCCTGTCATAATCCCCATGCATCAAACAACGATTATGGATTGAAAGAGGCCGGCAAAAACCTTTGCTACCAGTGTCACAAAAGAGACGACTTTACGCAGCCGAATGTTCACAGTCCCGTTAAAAAGGGAGATTGTGTTGTCTGTCACGACCCCCATGCATCGAATCACAAGTTTGAGCTCAGGCTTGCCGAGGTCGAGCAGTGCTATGGGTGCCATCAAAAAGAGAAGATGCTCTTTGATCGAGTCAATGTTCACACTCCGATAAGGATCGGACAATGTGTGGTCTGCCACAGCCCCCACTCAACAAGCAGGAAAAAGCTTTTGATTCAGGAAAAAACCAAACTCTGCTTTAATTGCCATAAAGGGATGCTCGATGATGTAAAGGGGGGAAGTGTCCATGAATCCTTTGCAAAGGGCCGGTGTCTTACATGCCACGACGAACATGCCAGCGACAACGATTTCCAGTTGATTAAAACCGGAGCGGATAATTGTTATGGGTGTCACGAAAACATTCAGGCTCTTTCTCAAAAAAGCAAACACACCCATACACCGATCAAAGAGGGAGAATGCACATCCTGTCATAATCCCCACGGGAGCAAAATAAAAGGGCGATTAAACAGGCCTGTAGGGAGCCTATGCCTGTCATGCCACCCGGACCTGGCGGTTCATATTGAAGAGGACAAATTTCAGCACACGCCGGCAAAGGATGGGATGTGTCTGAAATGCCATGTGCCGCACTATGCAGACATTGAAAGCCTGCTCGCAGAGAAAGGAGCGAGCCTTTGCAAGGGTTGTCACAACCTCAATAATCCGGCTATGGCAAATGCCCACTCCGGAATCGCCATCAACAAAACAGATTGCACCGGCTGCCATGAAGCGCACAGCGCTGAGAACAAGGGCCTGATGCACAGGATCTTGCACCCGCCGTTTAAGGAGGAGAACTGCAAAAGGTGTCATTAGTTGCTCGTTGCTGGTTGCTCGTTGCTGGTTGTTTAAGGGGCGTTCCTTTAAAGTCCCCCTTTGAAGGGGGATTAAGGGGGATGTTATTTCGAGGGGAATTTGAAGTTATTGGTCAGGAAAAAAAATAATCACAAAAACACGAAGATGAGACCTTTAAATTTTGTCATTTCGAGGAGTGTTAACGACGAGAAATCTTAATTATTCAAGTCCGTTAAGATTTCTCCCTTCGGTCGAAATGACAAATAACGATGGTTTTGCAAAGGTCTCGAAGATACGAAAGGGGATAAGGGGCAGACTATGATGGGTAAGGAGAATATGTATCCGCACAGAATATTTACCCATTATTTGATATTTTTCATGGCATTCCTGTTGTCCATGATAGCTGTTCATGGGGTTGATGCAACAGGCACGGAAGCCGGCTTTAAAAAATGTCTTGAATGCCATCCCGGGATTCAACAGGAGATGGCTCAAAAGGGGCGGCACGAGCCTTTTAAAAAATATCAATGTTCAAGCTGTCACAATCCCCATGCCTCAAATTACGAACATCTGGTAAAAGATAAAATCAGCGTTCTGTGCAAAAGCTGCCATAAAGGCAAAAAAGGGAGCTTTGACAAAAAATACAGCCATCTTCCTTTTGAGGAGGGAGCATGCTTGAAGTGTCACAGCCCTCATTCATCAAAAAATCCAAAACTATTAGCGGAAAGAGGAAAGCAACTTTGCTTTGGCTGCCATGCCGACGAAGAGATGTTTTCAAAAAAGAACAGGCACGATCCTGCGAAGAAAGGCAATTGTTTAAGTTGCCACAGCCACCATACTTCCGATTATGAGGAGCTGGTCAAAAAGAGTCCTGAACGGATATGCGTGACATGCCATACAGTCAAGAATAAAAAGACGGAAAAAGCTCACCTTAATTATCCTGTGCAGGGCGCTAATTGCATCTCCTGCCACAATCCCCACGGGTCGAATCGCCGCCATCTGATCAAGGAAAATTCACACAAGCCGTTTGCCGGCAAGAAATGCACTCAATGCCATAATCCAGCCAGCTCAGCAGATCCGCTGGGCATGAAAAGCAAGGGAATGTCGGTCTGCACTACCTGCCATCCATCGGTTAAAGATGACTTCAGGAAGGTCAACACCCATGTAGGAGAAGGGGTTTTTTGCACAGACTGCCATAGCCCGCATGCTTCGGATGAAGCTCACTTGAAAAAGGCAAAAGAAAAGAAAATATGCACTGCCTGTCATCAGGATACAAAAGAGCGCTTAAAAGACAAGAACAACAAACACAAACACCCCTCGGTTATGGAAGGAAAATGCACGGACTGTCATCGTCCCCACGGATCCGACTTTGAGCTGTTATACAGGACTGATGAAATTTCAGCGTGCGTTGATTGCCACAAAAGACATGCCACATTCACCCATCCTGTTGGAAAAGGCACTATTGATCCGAGGTCCAAGGCGGAGATTAACTGTAGCACCTGTCACAACCTGATGGGAAGCCCTTATGATTTTGCTTTGAGATTTGATCGAAAAAAGCAGTTGTGTATTCAATGCCATAAGGGGTATTGATGGAGCGGAGGTCAGAAGATTAGAATGAACATTGAACATCGAACGTCCAACATCGAATGCTGAATGAAAAAAAAGAAACAGAGGCCAGATGCCGGAGGTCAATTCCTCTAAATCCCCTCTAACAAGAGGGGTGGACGCGGAGCGGACGGGGTGTGTAAAAATGGGAGAAAGATAGAGGTCGGAGAGCAGGGAGCAGAGAGCTTAGAGCGTAGAGCATGGGGCGTGGAGCGTAAGAGACCTTTGAAAAATGTCACTTTTTTTGTCATTCCCGCGGCGGGAATCCATAACAGCTTGAAAATACTTGTCCTCTATATTCCCCCTTTGAAGGGGGTTAGGGGCATAAGCACTCAAATAAGCATTTTTTTAACCCCAGAAGTAGTTGTAGCAAAATTCACAATTGACAATTAGCAATTGATTATTGACAATTTGTACTGATAAATGAAGTAGTTATCGACACTGACCCATTTTGTATAATAATTAATAATTCCGCCGGAGCACTTTGGCGGATTAATTACTAATTGTTAATGATTCCCCACTTTGAAGGCTAACTTTTATCCACACATGAGACAGGGGGTATTTTGTGGAGTTCTTGTAATCGTCCCAAAACATTGAATATCGAATGTCGAACAAGGAACCGCAGAATTACGAAGGGGGTCACTTCGACATTCGATATTCCTTGTTCGATATTCTGCGGTTCAGAAAAAATACTTATAAAACCAATAGTTGCGATATTACCGCTGTGTCAAGTGTGTCCTAAAGTCAGCTTTGAAGGGGGTTAGGCCTGCCCGCCATCGCTCTCGACCAAAGGAGGCGGTCAGCGCCGCTCAAGGCGTTCGCTCAGGCGAGGCGGGCGGGGGGATGTTAATAGCAGCTAAAAAAGAAGGGCTTTCTCTGTGTGCTTTGTGGTGAAAATGGCCAAAATTATGACCAAGCCCTTTTCGAACCTTCGCCTGCCCCGTAGAATGCGAAGCTATTCACGGGGTGTTTTCGTGATTAAATTCTTCGGTATTCGGTTCCGGCCTGTCCGGGTAAGGTGGTAATTGTGCGTAGAAAGATAAAACCCGTCATTTTGTTATTATTTTTCCTGCTCATATCTGCAACTGCGCTTTGTGCGTCAAAAAGCCGTGTTAAACACCTGACATCAATCACCGGAAATAGTGAAATAGGCCGTTTTGGTCTGCTTGGCGGTATCTTTTTTGACGAAAACAGGAACAGGTTATATTTCACGGACACAACAAACGGCACGATTCTTGCGTTTGATTTTGATGAGGAGTTTAAATATATCTCAAAATTTACCGGCGGAGGCGCGCTGACTTCGCCAACAAGCATAGTCAAAGATAGCAAGGGTAACTTTTTTGTGGCCGAGCCTGGGAAGGGGGATGTCCTGGCGATTGATATGGGGCGAAAATCTATCAAAACGATCGATTTTTCTGCTGTTTACGGGGCTAACCCGATTTATCCCGGGAATATGGCCGTTGATTCAGAAGATCGCCTCTATATTGCGGACAAAGCTAACCAGAGGATTCTTCTCTTTGATTCAAGCTTAAAATTTGAAAGAGAGATCCTGGTCAAAAAAAGCCGTGGTCTTAAGGATATAAAGGTAGACTCATCAGGCCGGATTTATGTGCTGAGCACCATTGATGGTTCAATTTGCGTTTATAACAGCGAGGGAAATCTTCTTTTAAGGTTTGGAACCCGGGGCGCCGATAAGGGTGAATTTGATTTTCCGACAAGCCTTGCTGTTGATCGAAAAGGGCTGATCTATGTAGCAGATCAACACAAAAACCAGGTTCTTGTATTCAACAATAAGGGCCGGTTTTTATATGCTTTTTCACAGCTTGGCTGGAGAGAGGGACGACTGCACCGGCCTTCTTTTATCTACATAAACAGTTCCGGCCAGATCTTTATTGTTGACCGGGCAAATACACGGATTAGTGTGTTTGAATAGGGGATTGGTCGAGTGGGGAATTGGTTGAGTGGGAAATTGGTTGAGTAGGGAATTGGTCGAGTGGGGAAATAGTCGAGTAGGAAATAGGGAACGGTGAATGATGGTAGGGCCGTCCTACGTGACGGCTGTTTTTTGATAATCTGCGATAATCTGCGTAATCTGTGGATGGGGAATTGGTCGAGTAGGGAATTGGTCAAGTGGTCAAGACCTTTGAAAAACGCCCCATTTTTGTCATTCCCGCCCCATTTTTGTCATTCCCGCGAAGGCGGGAATCCATAAGTCTCGACGTAGGAGCGGCTTTCAGCCGCGATTATGGCTTTGAAACGCATTTTTCGTGGCTGAAAGCCACTCCCACAAAAAAAGTCGGCTTAAGTTGGGGAATTGGTTGAGTAGGGAATTGGTTGACTACTCAACCACTCGACTATTTCCCCACTCGACCACTCGACCAATTCCCTACTCGACCAATTGCGCTTGCTTTGTAGGAAAGGGAGAGCTGTTTTGAAAAGGTTGTCTTTTAGCATAATATTGATCCTTTTGATCATAGCCGCATCAGACATGCCTCATGCGAAGGTGACCGGCCAATGCGACAACTGCCACACCATGCACAACAGCCAGGGTGGGGCTCCCATGGCCCGTGGTGATCAGGCGTGGGATGGTACGGGAGGGGCTACTGATGCCCGTCCTAACTTATTAGTTGCCAGTTGTATAGGGTGCCACAGCTCAACGGGCACAGACACCATCAAAACTTATAATGGCATAGATTTCCCCATCGTTTATAATACATCTGAGCCAACCACCAATCTTTTGGCCGGAGGTAATTTTTACTGGGTGGCCACGGGCTGTACAGGCGCGAATTGCGGCAACGCCAAAGGGCATAATGTGCTCGGCATTTCAAGTGCGGACGAGACTCTCACTGCGGCCCCGGGGAATGTGAACTTCTGCAGTGGCAGTTGCCACATTAGCCTGGCTACTACGGATTTCGGTGCGCCTGGCTGTTGTGGCTGTCATATGTACCCAGCCCACCATGCAGATGACACTGGTCCTGTCGTGGGTGCAGCGGTTAGTTCAACAGACGGATATTACCGGTTTCTTGCAGGGCACATGTCCGGTAATAATCACGGTGTTTGCGGGATAGAGGATCCTGACTGGCAGGCAACAAAAGGCGCTGGCGACCACAATGAGTATCTGGGCTGGTCTGGAGACAAGGGATATGCGGCAGGTTTTTATAACCTCGGCCACACCATGACCGCCTTCTGCTGCGGTTGTCATGGTAATTTCCACAAAGAACAGGACTCAAGCGGAAACTGGATCAGGCACCCTTCGGATGCAGAAATTCCGGCTACAGGCGAATATCAATATGCCTTTGGGTCAGTAGGTGGTGGGGCCACTGGCACCTATGACCCGGATGTCCCGGTAGCCCGAGCCGCCTTGACCAGTGTTACCAGTACAGTAACCATAGGAGGTACCAGCCCAGACCTGGTAATGTGCTTATCATGCCACAGGCCTCACGGGAGTCCGTATTACAAGCTCATGCGCTGGGATTATAAAAATTGGCCCGGCAGTGGCACAGATGGATGCGGCAAGTGTCATACGTCAAAGGGCTGAGAGCAAAGAAGGGAGTGGTTGAGTGGGAGCGGCTTTCAGCCGCGAAAATCGGTGTCGGAGAGCATGGAGCGGAGAGCATGGAGCAGAGAGCGTGGAGCAAAGAGCGCAGAGCAAAAAGCAGAGAACGGAGAGTTCGCTCGAAGGGCGGTAAGTTCAATTTAAGCTGAAAGCATACACGATGGTTATATGAGAGGAAGAGATGCAATCTGTATTAACAGATAGAGATATTAAATTTGTAATGGATAAAAGAGGACGTAAAAAAGAGGTTGTCCTCAGTTATAAAAAATTTATGGAGATTCAGAATATCTTGGAAGAAATGCTTCCTGATAGAGAATATGATTTGACGGAAGCTGTTTGCGAAGGTGTCAAGGAAATAGGCCAGGTCAAGAAAAAGAAAGCCTTTCGAAATATGCAGAAATTAGGGGAATTTCTCCATGAACTATGAAGTTGTTCCCAAACCCTAAGGAAGGAGGTTTGTTCATGAAGTATAAATTGCCTGTCGTCATAACTCCTCTTGGCAAAGACGGTTTTCCTGCTCGATGTGAATTTGCGAAGGCAAATGCTACTGGAAATACATGCGATGAAGCCATAGAAAACCTTCGAGAGGCAATTGACGAGCTAATAAAAGAATACGGTGAGGCCAGTGTATTTCAGGACATCAGTCCTGAAGGCGAGGTACAGGTACTTGAAGTTAAAGAAATACCCGCCGCCTTTGGTCGAGGCTGTAGCAAAGGATATGGACGTTTCACATGAAGAATTTTTGAAATGGTACCGTGAATAACCTAATGCCTACCCTGCAAACTGATGAAGATTGAAGAAATCAAGGAGAAGGTAAGCCGTGATAAGTATGAAATTAGCTTTCATGCAGAAGAGGAAGGATTGGAGCATAAATATAGGGATTGTTCCTTTTGCGGTGGAGAAGTAAAGGGCGATGGAGTTAAACTGGACTATCGTTATAAAGGAAAGTTGTATATCTTTAAGGTTTCCAAAGAGATTGAGCTGATGGAACGTTTTGCCCGTGAAGATATCGAATGGGCAAAAAAGGAAGAGTTAAGTAGTTAACCACTCGACCAATTTCCTCTCCGAGGCGTAGGCTCTACGAGCCGGAGGCCACTCGACTACTCGACTAATTGCGAAGCTATATGGTGAATAAAGTGAAAAGAATATTTTTAGGGTTGATAATCCTGATGCTTTGGGGAAGCGGTTTTGCCTACGCAGAGATTAATTATACTACTTCTGCCCATGGTTGTTCCAATGGGGTAGATCGTTGTGACCCTACCGAGGCGAACCCTTTTCCTGAGTATGCCGTAGGCAACTGCGCCCACTGCCACGAGCAGCATGCCAGTATTGGGGGGAGCGAACCTGTTCCTTCGAGTGGAACAGCCTCTGGGTTTTGCCTTTTAGCAAACAATTTTAACACCAGCGTAACGGAAGGTCCTGGTTCTTCGTTTGACTACGCGAAGGCTGACAATGCCTGTTTTTACTGTCATACAAGTAGTAGTTCTCTTCAAACTGATGGAATTACCAACAACGATTACAGTGAGACCTTCGGCAACGCTTCAAGCGGACAAACAGGCATCTTTGAAACATTTAAGCAACTATCTTATCACAAGCTAAAGGATATACTTACTTTTGTTACGGGTAAATCGTTCCCTACATTCACTTCCAATTCCAATCCGTGCAGTGGTTGCCATAATGTTCATATTGCCAAGCGGAACAAGGCATTCCCTGGAAACCCAGCTTATACTGCCATATCCAAGCCTTCTGTCCACGATGAGCTTTGGGGGGATGCTGATCCTGATGAACGAATGACTAATTCTGCACTTTACGGAACCTATTATCAACCTCCATACTATACTAGCACCAACCTGGAGCCCGATGGCGTTAGTAGTGACAGAGAAACCCAGGCAGGAAAAACCCCTGACTACGTCACCTTCTGTCAGGACTGCCATACCACTCAAATGCATACCTCTCCCTATGCTTTTGGTCTGACTAATACCCCTATCAATTGGGCCACGACTGGAGGGGAATCCGGTGGGGATAAACATGGGAAAAACGTTGCTACCATAGATAGCACTGATCCGGATGTATATGTGAATTTAAATGCGCCCTATGCCGCAACATGGACTACTTCTGGGTTTGTCCTTGCCTGTACCGATTGCCATGAGCCCCACGGATCACCTAATGTCATGCTGATCAGACGCCAGGTAAATGGTAGTACAGTCTCCGGCATTACCTCTTATTCGACGACAAACTGGACAAACCTATGTGCGAGATGTCACGCCTGCAGCTCAAGCGATGCATTAGAAAACATTCACCATGATGACACGGGGGCACCGTATAATGGCTACACACAGTGTGGGAAGTGTCATCCTGGGTCCTCTGGGTCCTGGTCTTGTATACAATGCAACAACTGTCATTTTCATGGTGGGAGCGACACTGTCTGGGTCACAGCCCATGATAAAACTCCGAGCGATAGACGTACCTTTTAACCATTTTTTCACTTTGGAAGCTTAAATTGGCAGCGCCGAAGGCGCATTCCTTAATTTTAGGGATTTTAGGCACTTTAATAGCGAATTAGGACCGCAGATAAATAAAAGCAAGAGCAATTAAACGGGATAAATCTTGATTAATGCACTTAGTTTGGGAGCAGAAAGGGTCAGGGATATAAAAGCAAATTTCACGGGGCAGGCAAAGCTCAAAGGGATTCAATGACTACAATATTTCCATCAAACTATTTTTCAAGCCACTTTTTTTGTCAATACTTTTTCAAGTATTAGATTTTCAGTGGAAATATTGAAAATGTCAGCCAAAGAATACCTGTCCGCAGCGTCCAGTACCTCCAGCCCAATCATCTTCCCGGATTTGTCAAGGTCAATATTTAATCCTTCCTCTATTTCCACTGTTCGATCCACATATTTTTCCTGCAGCCGAATGAACTAGGGGGACGTCCTTAAATACTCAAATAACTCAATCGTCCAGATGTTCACAGTATAACGCCAATGTAATTATGCGTTTTGGGTATCGTATAGGAGGGAATTGGGGACCGCGTCCCGAATAAATAAAAGCAAGAGCAATTTAACCC
>JAUWQO010000198.1 GCA_030610995.1 Desulfobacterales bacterium | reverse complement strand
TTATAAAAACGGCTGAAAAATGAATAACCACCTGAATATATACCACATATCTTCAAAAAGCCGGAATGACGATATAATCATGCAATTTCAATAAGATAGGAAAACACACAACATAAGGGACGCCCTTTAGTTTTGCAGTTTACAAATTATCATTAATATGCTAAGCGGTTATCATGCCAAGGAGACTTTCGAGACGCCCTTTACATTTAAAGTTTTGAAATGATGGTTACGGGTTGTGGCAAGAAATCTACTATGTTATTGGGTGGTAAGAGACCTTTGTATTAGTATGGCTCAAATAGCAAGGCGCTTGAAGCTCTCATCGGCCGGGGTGGGTCAGTCGGTAAAGCGAGGAGAGACAATAGTACAACAAAAGGGCTGCAATCTCATAGATCCTTAAGCCTAAAACTGTAAATATGGAAATATAAAGGGCGTCCCCAAACTCACCAATATTTTACCGGAGCAGACGTTGGGCCGGGGCCTGCGGAAAATGTATCCAGGCTACGATGCGGAGGAATACGTCAGCGTTGTGGGAACCGATGCTTTTATGGATTTTGTGGAGTCTATTCAGTCCGAAGGTGTTGAGCTTGAGCGCAAGGCAATGGGTGAAGGCACCAAGCCAAAAACGCCGATTATCGTTGAAATTGATAATGAAAATACAAAAAAGGATATCGACAATCTTGATATCGAGATTCCGGTATTAACGCCGAGGGTATATCGGGAGTACAAGAATCTCACCAGTCTGGACACAGGGCATTTTGGCTATAAAAAAGTAGAATACAAGACGTTCAGCATCGAAGAACAGCGTGAGATTGTATTTAAGGATATAACTACAGGCGAGATAAGTCATACAACCATCTTGGATTCAGGAGCGGTTACAGACTATCGCTCTGTGGTTGGATATTTCACACGGGTTATTATGAAGGATTTGAGATTGGTCAGCGGTTATGATGTGCTGTACGGAAAAGTAAAATCTTTTATCCGTGATGAACTGTTTGAAAAACCGGTTGACCTTGACAGCCTGAACACCTTGCGAAATCTGTCCGAACTGGAAGCAAGTAAAACCCTGGTGGAAACATTTAAAAAGCAGATTAATGCCTTAACTGTGCAGGACAAGGGAGACGCAGAAATCCATGATACGATTAAGTTGAGGAAAACACGGCCATTTGTCGTTAAAGAGCAGGGTTATATCATACCGAAAAAAAGTATTTTCAATAAAATCATCGGTGACAGTGATCTGGAATTACAGTTTGCCGCCTATCTTGAAGACTGCGACGATCTCATCTCCTATGTGAAGAACTATATGGCCGTTCACTTCAAGATTGATTACGTCAATGCAAAGGGCGAGATATCCAACTATTACCCTGACTTTATTGTCAAAAAGTCAAAGAAAGAAGTCTTTATTGTTGAAACCAAAGGGCTGGAAGACCTTGACGTGCCTTTGAAAATGGAAAGGTTAAAACAGTGGTGTATTGATATCAACAAAGCACAATCGGGAATTAAGTATGATTACATTTTTGTGGATGAGGAGAGTTTTAATCAATACCAGCCTAAGAGTTTCAAAGAATTGATTGCAGGCTTTAGGGAGTACAAGGAACAGGGTGAAGCGTAGGGTTGACTCACCTTAAATGCGGTGCGTTTAGGGGATGTTGAAGAGTGAGGTTGCTGAACATGAAAGAAAAAAAACCTTCCATGCAAGAATGGGAAAAATTATATAATGTTGCCACAGAATTTAAAAAATTGAAATGCTGGAACTGGATGTATGATGACAATCTTTTTGGTGTCCTGAATCCAGAGGATGACGAGATTGGGTACTCCTGTATAATGGGGAACTTGGGAGAGATTTTTGCCATTGCAGTATATTTAGGATCTGAGGGCCTGGATGGATACCTCAAAATTCTATCCGGTGAGATCGGTCCAGCAGATCTCGACGTAGCCCACTGTCAAAAATGCCTCATGGCTTCATTTGAAGACAGGAATTATTTGCAAAAAGAGGATCTTCAATTAATAAAAAAACTTGGGTTAAAGTTTCGTGGACGAAAAGAATGGCCTATGTTTAGAAGTTATAGACCTGGTTATTTCCCGTGGTTTTTGACAAAAGAAGAAGCATTGTTTTTGACTACCGCTATAGAACAGAGCATTGATGTGGCTTTGCGCTTCCAGAAAGATAAGGATTTGCTCATATCGTACAATAAGGATGAATATTTGATTAGAGTTCCTGATAAAACTGGGGATATTATTCTCTGGGAAGATAGGTGGATGAGGCCTGTTCCCATGGAAAAAAATCGGATGCTCGATGACCGGGTCGATGAAATCAGAATACAAAAGATCAAAAAAAAGGCTGTTCGGATAGACGCTATATGGGAGATCGAAATGGCTTTTTCTCCAACACCCGTGAGTGAGAAAAAAGAAAGACCCTATTTCCCACGAATGATTGCAGTAATAGATCAGCGTTCAATTATGGCTTTAGACTTTTATATGTTTGAAATTTCGAGCGACACTTCAGAGTTCAGAAATCATTTTCTCAGTTTTTTAGAAAAGTATTGGATACTGCCACAGGAAATACTGATCAGGAAAGATGAAACTCTTCAACTTATTGAGCCAATTACATTGCTGCTTAAAATCGATGTGAAATTAGTTCCCGAACTTTTGGCATTTGAAGAATTTTATCACTCGATGTTTGACTATAAGTAGAAGACATATTTAAGGAAGGAGCTTTCATGGCCAAGGTAAGTATAAGCACACAGGCACCTGAATTCACATCACAAGATATTCATGGAAATGCAGTGTCTCTCTCCAATTTCGCCAATAAAAAAAATGTACTGCTTGTATTCAATCGCGGATTTATTTGACCCTTCTGCCGCAGGCATATGGCGCAGTTGCGTCAGGATTATGAAAGCTTTAAGAACCTGGATACTGAAGTTTTAGTTGTTGGTCCGGAAAATACGAAGGCTTTTCAGGAATACTGGAAAAAAGAAAATTTACCATTTGTCGGTCTGCCTGATCCGGAACACACACTCTCGGGACTTTATGGACAAGAAGTCAAAGTGCTAAAGCTGGGAAGACTGCCCTGCCAAATGATTATCGATAAGACGGGAATACTTCGTTTTGTGCATTACGGCAGATCAATGTCCGACATTCCGTCAAATAGCGAAATACTTGAATTGCTGGAGACAATTGAATCCAGTTCCTAAGTATCTGCTTTCCAGAGAGCCGAGGTATGGTGAATTCAGGTTGGTTCTTGGTTGTGCGTCGTAAAACATTAGCCAGGATGATGACTGCATAAAACGTGGTACGCCCGGCAGGATTCGAACCTGCGGCCTACGGATTCGAAGTCCGGCGCTCTATCCAACTGAGCTACGGGCGCATAAATGGGGGATGGGGTGAGTGAAGGGGATTGAACCCTCGACAACCGGGGCCACAACCCGGTGCTCTACCAACTGAGCTACCCACCACACAAAAAAATTTAATTAACACA
>JAUWQO010000102.1 GCA_030610995.1 Desulfobacterales bacterium | reverse complement strand
TACAATGGTTTCTCGGTTCTCGTATCTGGTTGCTCGTTTGTGGTTGATCGTTTCTGGTTGCTCGTTTCTGGTTGCTCGTTTCTGGTTGCTCGTTTCTGGTTGCTCGTTTCTGGTTGCTGGGTTTTCAAATAAGCAGAATACCTTGACTTTAGGCACTTTAACATACTTTAGGCACTTTAGCTCACTTGCAGTTACCTCACATCTTTTCAGGCGCAGACACTCCTAAAAGCGCAAGGCCGTTTCTAATGACTTTTTTTACAGCAACAACAAGATACAGCCGCGCCATAGTCAATAATGGATCATCGGTTAACACCCTGTGCTTATTGTAATAGGCATGAAAAGAGGACGCAAGATTCATAAGATAAAATGTTATGCGATGAGGCTCCATAAACTCGGCGCTTAATCTTACTGTCTCCGGATAGCTGCCCATGCTTTTAATCAGATTAATCTCCTCAGGCTCTTTCAGCATGGAGACTGCCTTCTCATCCCATCCTGTATCCTTTATTCCTCTTTCACGCCCCTTTCTTATAATGCTCGATATCCTGGCATGAACATATTGAACATAAAAAACAGGGTTTTCGTTTGTCTTTTTCTTTGCAAGTTCCAGGTCAAAATCAAGCGGGCTTTCATGATGACGCGTCAAAAAAATAAACTTTGCAGCATCGGCTCCAACCTCATCTATTACATCAGCAAGGGTAATAAATTCACCTGCCCTTGTTGACATGGCTACAGGCTCTCCGCCTCGCAAGAGATTTACAAGCTGAACCAGAATTACATCAAACCGGTCATTGCTGTATCCGGCCGCCTCTATTGAGGCTTTTATGCGAGGAATATATCCGTGGTGATCCGCTCCCCATATATCTATTACACGCTCAAACCCGCGGTTAAACTTATCTTTGTGATATGCTATATCTGAAGCAAAATATGTTGTCTGCCCGTTATTGCGAACAACCACCCTGTCCTTTTCATCTCCAAAGTCGGTTGTTTTAAACCAGTGCGCCCCGTCCTTTTCATATATAATATTCTGACTGCGAAAATCATTTAAAACCTTGTCAACCTTGCCGGAGTCATAAAGGCTCTGCTCGCTGAACCAGTTGTCAAACTCCACGCCAAAGAATTTAAGATCATCCCTGATACCGGCAATAATATGTTTTGCGGCAAATTGCGCGCAATAAAGCACGGCCTCATCCTCCTTTTGATCAAGAAAGGCAGCGCCCTTATCCTCCTTTATCCGCCCTGATAGATCACGTATATAGTCTCCCTGATAACAGTCATCCGGGAACTCTATATCTTCTCCCAATAGCTGCCTGTACCTGAGAAAAACAGATCTTCCCAGGGTATTTATCTGCCTGCCCGAGTCGTTTATATAATACTCCTTTTCAACATCATATCCGCAAAAAAGCAAAATGTTTGCCACAGCATCCCCGACCGCTGCCCCGCGTCCATGCCCAACATGCAGTGGCCCTGTTGGATTTGAGCTTACAAACTCCACCTGAATTTTCATACCTTTGCCGATATCGGATGCGCCATACCTGCCGTCTTCTTCATGAATCCTGCGCAAAACAGGATGCCAGGACAGGCTGTTTATGAAAAAATTAATAAAGCCCGGACCTGCTATCTCTGTTTTTGCGATTATTCCTTTCTGATCATCAATATTTTTTATTATCGCCTCTGCAATCTTTTTTGGCTGCATCTTCTGAATTGATGCCGCAACCATTGCAATATTTGTTGAAAAATCACCGTGAGACTCAACCCTGGGCGTTTCCACCTCGACATCAGGGAATTCAGATGACGGCAAATCACCTTTTTCATGCGCATTTAACGCTGCTTTAAGTATCAAATTTTTTATCTTCTGCTTCATTTATCCTCTTGCGCATCCATCCTGGATGAAATGTTCGGGTTATAAGCTACAACTCTTTGGACATGCAACCTGTAACCAGATTTCATGTCCAAGTCAAGAAGCTTTGCCATAGGAGCTTGTCCGAAAATTCTGATCCTACTGCAAAAGCGTGAGAAGCGGCCAAAATTTCCAAAAATTCCCTTGGAAAACCACGACAATATGTATATGTTAAACATTATACATTGTTTTTTGGTTTAAACCTAAGTCGAGCGATTTTTTGCGACGATATGTGCTGAGATCTTGATGCATAAGGATTTGCAAAAACCGCTGGCATACTCGTGGATATGTCGAGGATTTTTGCGAAGCCTTTATGCGCAAGAGATCGGCGCAGATCGAGTAAAAAATTGCTCAATTTAGGTTAAAGTTGGAAGGAGGGAGGGTATAATGATAAGAACTCAAATATATTTAGAAGAGTCGGCAAGTAAAACAATTCGCTCAATAGCTTTAGAAACAGGTAAAAAACAAAGTGAAATTATAAGAG
Organism: Desulfobacterales bacterium; assembly: GCA_030610995.1. Lineage (GTDB taxonomy): Bacteria > Desulfobacterota > Desulfobacteria > Desulfobacterales > ETH-SRB1 > Desulfaltia. Next base: position 7,514 of record JAUWQO010000102.1, on the reverse strand, counting down.
ATGCTGTTGCGGAATATCTCGTAAAACATAAGTCCCATGATCCTAAATCCCGTTTAAGACATGCTAGGGGAATCTGGAGAGACAGAGACGATCTTCCTTCAATCGATAGCTTACGAAATGAATGGGAAAGAAGGTGGGATTAATAACATGGCAAGCAAATTTCTCATAGATACTGATGTGCTGATCGATTATTTGAAAGGTAGAGACGAAGCTGTTCATTTTCTGGAATCGCAGCAGGTTTCAATGCTTATATCTGCAATAACAGTAGGCGAACTTTATGCAGGTGTTCGGGATGGCAAAGAAAGGCTTTTACTGGATAATTTCATTGAATATTTTCAAGTTGTTCCGCTAAACCGCGCATTGGCTGTGAAGGGGGGATTATTTCGCAGAGATTTTAAAAAAAGTCATGGTGTTGGTTTAGCCGATGCCATGATAGCTGCAACAGCGGAATCAGAAAATGCCACTCTGGTAACATTGAATCAAAAACACTTTCCTATGATATCAGATATTGTTATTCCGTACCGCAAGAATTAATATTTATGTCTCTATTGACACAAGCCTTTTCTTAATATAGTAAAGAATAAAATCACAGGCTGAAGCCTGTTGCGTATTTAATAAATCAATAAAATTTAGCAAATAAAACCACGAAGGTATCAGGTATCAGGAAGATACTTAACCTTTTGTGGTTTTTTTTTGCGATGATGGAGGTAATTATGAAAAAAGGAACTATTCCGGTTTTGATTCTTTGCTTTACTTTTCTTACGGCCGCGCCTGTGTTTGCACATTTCGGAATGCTGATCCCATCAGATTCCATGGTCATGCAAGATGATAACAGAACCGTAAACTTAAAGCTTTCCTTTTCCCATCCGTTTGAAGTGGTGGGGATGGAGATGGTTAAGCCAAAAGTATTTTCGGTCGTGGCAAACAGCGTAAAAAAAGATCTGCTCAGCAAGCTGAAAAAGATAAAGGTCATGGGGCATACCGCATGGCAGGTTGACTACTCGATTAAAAGACCGGGCGTATACATGTTTTACATGGAGCCCAAACCTTACTGGGAACCGGCGGAAGACTGTTTTATCGTGCATTATACAAAAACGGTTGTCACCGCTTTCGGCGATGACGAAGGATGGGATGAGGAAATCGGCCTGAAAACAGAAATCGTTCCGCTATCCAAGCCGTTCGGACTGTATGCCGGAAATGTTTTTCAGGGCATCGTCAAACTCGACGGCAAGGCTGTTCCATATGCGGAAGTGGAAGTGGAATATTATAATCAGGACAACAGGCTGAAAGCTCCCACAGATTACATGGTAACGCAGACCATCAAGGCAGATCAAAACGGGGTGTTTACATATGCAGCGCCAAAGGCCGGCTGGTGGGGTTTTGCCGCTCTGAATCCATCGGACAAAAAAATGAAATACAACGGCAAGGAAAAGGATGTCGAGCTTGGAGCAGTTATATGGGTTAAATTTCATGATATGGAATAAGATGAATTCGTAAAAAATCGAATTCATCAGGGGTCGGGGGCATAAGCGCTTAAATAAGCATTTTTTTAACCCCAGAAGTAATTGGAGTAAAGTTCACAATTGACAATTAGCGATTGATTATTGACAATTTGTGGTGATAAATTAACTGGTTATCGACACTGACCCATTTTGTATAATAATCAATAATCAATTGTGAATTACTAATTATTAATGATTTTTCCCTTATTTGAGCGCTTATGGGGGTCAGGGATTAGGGATCAGGTTAAAGCAATTCTTTATCTTATCAATCACCTAATCCTTAATCCATTAATCCTTAATCCCATAACACTTAACACCTAACACTTAATTTTCGAGTATATGCATATATCAGAAGGGGTGCTTTCACCCGCCATACTTATAGGGGGCGCGGTTGTCACAATGGCAGGGGTGGCTATCGGCCTGAAGAAGGTTGATAATGAAAATATCCCAAAGATGGGGATACTTTCTGCCGCCTTTTTCGTAGCCTCCCTTGTCCACGTGCCTGTCGGCCCCTCTTCGGTTCACCTGATATTAAACGGCCTGCTTGGCCTAATCCTCGGCTGGAAGGCATTTCCCGCAATATTGGTGGCGCTGGCGCTCCAGGCCCTCCTTTTCCAGTTTGGCGGCATTACAACTCTCGGCGTAAATACCATGAACATGGCCCTTCCTGCCGTAATATGTTATTATTTATTTGGATGGGGCGTAAAAAGCGGCATCAAACAGCGTGTATTTATAACCGCCGCTTTTGCTTCCGGGTTTTGCGCCGTCCTTGTTTCCAGCATACTTGTCGGGTTTTCCCTGTATCTTACCGGAGAGGCCTTTTTGCCGGCGGCAAAGCTTATAGTTGCGGCACATCTGCCTGTAATGATAATTGAAGGAATCGTCACGGCCGCCTGCATCCTGTTTCTCAAAAAGGTAAGACCGGAACTTTTGGAGGAAATAAATGTTTAAAAAGTATTATACAGGCAACCGGTTTTATTTTTTGAGTTTTATCCTTTTGATGCTGCCGCAGACATTTTACAACCAGCCTGCTTTTGCGCACAAGGTTACTATCTTTGCCTGGGTTGAAGGAGATACTATATACACTCAAAGCAAATTCAGCAAAGGAAGAAAAGCCAAAGGAGCGCTTGTTACGGTTTTTGACATGGAAGGAAACAGGCTTCTTGAAGGCACAACCGACGAAAAAGGGGAGTGCTCCTTTAAAATCCCCCAAAAGACCGGTCTTAAGGTTGTCTTAAAGGCATCTATGGGCCATATGGCTGAATGGAAAATACCTGTAGAGGAAATCGCTGCAGCACAGGCATCACAAAACAAAATGCCCGAAGCCGGCGGACCCACCTGCTTTCAAAGAGAGGAAATCAGGCGTCTAATTGACGAGTCTCTGGATCAAAAGCTCAGCCCGATTATAAATATGCTGGCGAACTGTCAGGATCGGGGGCCTGGAATAAGCGAAGTAATGGGCGGCATAGGTTATATATTCGGCCTTGTAGGCGTGGCCCTCTATTTTGCAAACCGCCGGAAAAAATTATAAATTTTATTAACCACAGAGCTCACAGAAAAGTAATGTGTGTTGCACCACGAAGAACACGAAGAAATAGAAGTTATAAGTGCCTAAAGATATAGCGTAGGGGCGGGTTTAACCCGCCAGCGTGCTTTGGCGCAGAACTCTGCGGGCGGGGTAAACCCGCCCCTACGAGGTCCTGCACTTGATGTGGGAATAGAATGGCTTTTTATGAGTTCATGATACTTTTTTTTCATGCTTTTTTATGCTTTTCTTCGTGATCTTAGTGTTCTTCGTGGTAAATATTTTTTTTGTATTTTCGTGATTAAAACTGCTTTTTCTCTGTTGACTTCGTGGTAAAAATAATGATCAAAGAAATATCAGGCAGCGATTCCATTATTTATTGTCTTGATCCTCGCGTCAAGATCATCATAGCCATTCTTTTTTCGGTCATGGTGGCTGTGTCAGACAGGTTCTTAGTTTTAATATCAGCTCTGATTCTAAACCTTTTTATTATAATAACTGCCAGGGTACCGATAAAAGAGGTATTCAAACGGCTGATTCCTGTAAACACCCTGCTTATTTTCCTCTGGCTTTTTCTCCCTTTTACATTTGCAGGTGAGGATCTCTTTTCAATCGGCTCTCTGACCGGAACACGTGAAGGCGTGCTGTTTGCGTTTAGAATAACCATTAAATCGAATGCCATCATGCTGATGCTGATTGCGCTGGCCGCATCAACCCCGATATTTACTATAGGCCATGCCATGCATCAATTGGGTATGCCCGAAAAACTTGTGCACCTTTTCTTCTTTACATACAGGTATCTCCATGTAATACACAAAGAATATATCCGCCTGGTCAATTCCATGAAAATTAGAGGTTTTAAACCGAAAACCGATTTGCATACCTATAAAAGCTACGCTCATCTAATTGGAATGCTTCTCGTAAGGGGTTTTGACCGGGGGCAGCGGGTTCACAATGCTATGATTTGCCGCGGCTTCAGCGGAAAGTTTTACAGCCTGAGCAACTTTTCAATCAGCCGGGCAGATGTAATTGCATTAATTCTGATGGCGGGCTTTATCCTGATGCTGGTAATACTGGAATGGACACAAACAACCTGATTATCAATCTTCAAGATATATCCTTTAGCTATCCCGACAGCCCGCCTGTATTAGATAAACTCAGCTTGAAATTTTTCCGTTATGACCGGATTGGATTGATGGGGCCTAACGGAAGCGGCAAGACCACCCTGTTTCACATTATCATGGGGCTTCTCAAGCATACTTCCGGCAGTATAGAGATATTCGGGAAACCTGTAACAAAAGAAAAAGAATTTGATGAAGTGCGCCGAAAAATCGGCCTGCTTTTTCAGGATGCCGACGACCAGCTATTCAGCCCCACGGTCCTTGAGGATGTTGCTTTCGGCCCATTAAACCTCGGTATGAGCCGGGACGAGGCTGTTGACATTGCCAAAAAAACTCTAAAGTCGCTTGATCTGATCGGGTTTGAAGACAGAATTACTTATAAACTGTCCGGAGGAGAAAAAAGGCTTGTCTCCCTTGCCACGATCCTTGCAATGGAGCCTGAAGTCCTCCTCCTGGATGAACCGACCGCGGGCCTTGATGATAAAACAAAGACAAAGCTTATCGATATACTGTCTAATCTTGATCTTTCCTTTATATTAATTTCACATGAAATCGATTTTCTTTTTGAAATAACCGATTCAATATATACAATGGAAAACAAAAGAATTGTTTCAGATAAAGAGGCGCATCTGCATCAGCATATCCATGCTCACCCCCATGGTTTATACCCGCATAAACATAAATAGTGTCTGAACGAAAACCCTTCTTTTTGCCATTTCGACCGAAGGGAGAAATCTTGTAGTCGTTTACGGCTTGAAACTTGAAATTGGAAAGTAGGAATTTGGGAGACCTGTCTGCATGCGGGCACGCACAGGCAGGGAGGAAACGAGTGTACGAGTTGGAGGTTTACAAACTGGCAGAAGCGGTATCGGATATGGTCTGGCATGACTTTGATAAATTGAATGCGTTTATCAACAGTACAAAAGCATGAAGGCCAAATTTCCAATTTCCAATTTCTATTTTTAGTGTTATAAGATTTTTTGCTCCGCTCGAAATGACAACTTTGGATAGTTTCCGTTCAGGCACTAAATAATTATAGGCGATCTTGATGAATTCGGATCGCTTTGGAGACATGCAATGAAACCAGGAAAGATAATTAATGATGACAATATTATCAGGCGTCTGCTTATAAATGCCCGGACTATTGCTGTTGTGGGTTTAAGTCCAAAACCGGAAAGAGACTCAAATATGGTTGCAAGATATCTTAAGGATCATGGGTACAGAATTATTCCTGTTCGGCCTGCTCAAAAGGAAATACTTGGAGAAAAAGCATATTCATCCCTTGACGATATAGACGAATCAATGGATATTGTTAATGTATTCAGAAATCCTGCTCAGATTATGCCCCATGCCCACGAGGCGCTTCGCGTTAAGCCGAAGCTTTTCTGGATGCAAGTTGGTATTGAGAATCAGAAGGCTGCTGAGCTTTTAACCAAAGCAGGCATTGATGTTGTGATGAACAAATGTATAATGGTGGAACATGACTGCCTCTGCAGGTAAACTATCACCATACAGGGAGAAACGACTCAAGGCAAAAGAAAACGGCTGCCACTGCTGCGGCAAAAACCCGCCTTTTTGCTGGCAATGCAAATGCGGTTTCAGTATATGTCAGGACTGCATGTATGAAAATGCATGGACCCTGTCATGCAATGGAATAACCTGGCAGTGTCCTGACTGCGGGAGGCAGAATGGACTTGGCAATCAGTGACAGGGATTTTACAAAGAACTATATGGAGGCTTATTGTGTATTCCAAAATACTTATTCTTCGCTTTCCAAAAACCGTGGTTCATCAGCCAATAGTATGCGATCTTGTAAAACAATACGAACTGACTTTTAATATTCTTAATGCTACCGTGCTGCCCAGGAAAGAGGGCATCATGGTTCTTGAATTGGTCGGATCCAGAAAAAATTTCAAGGATGGCGTTAAATATCTCAGAGCCAAAGGAGTTGATGTTAAGAATGCATCTCAGGATATAAAACGCAATAATAAAAAATGTATTCACTGCGGGGCATGCACCGCAGTTTGCCCAACAGGCGCTCTTTCCATTCAACGGCCGGAAATGTTAGTCGTGTTTGATCAGCAAAAATGCAGCGTATGTGAGCTTTGCATACCTGCATGTCTCACAAGGGCGATGGAGGTTCGCCCGACAACCAACACATTTTTTACATGAAGCAATTAACAGCAATCGCCATAAGCGGTGGCATAGATTCTCTCGTAGCTGCTTATCTCTTAAAGAAGCAGGGCCGCAAAGTCATTGGAATTCACTTTACCACCGGATATGAACCAGAACCTGTAAATATAATTTCTCATATCGCAGACAAGCTGGATATAAGCATTAAGGTCTTAGACTGCCGTAAAGAATTTAAGCAAAAAGTTGTAGATTATTTCATTCAATCCTACCTGACCGGTCAAACCCCCAATCCATGCCTGGTATGCAACCCGTTAATAAAATTTGGGGTAGTACTTGAATTTGCCCGCCGGCTTGGCGCATCCTGCCTTGCCACAGGACATTATGCCGGAATAACAAAGGACAAAGATGGCAGATTTCATCTTTTAAAAGGGGTTGATCCAAAAAAGGATCAGTCTTATTTTCTTGCTTTTATGTCACAGAAACAGCTTGCCCATGCCTGTTTCCCTCTCGGCATGATGACAAAGGCAGAAGTAATTAAACTGGCAAAGGAGCACGAACTGGATCATTTTATAAAGCAGGAAAGCCAGGATATATGCTTTATTAAAGAAAAAACTTACGGGGAATTCATTGCGCTGCAAAAAAGCTTAATACCGCAGCCAGGTCTTATAGAAAATATTGACGGCAACATAATAGGAAAACACAAAGGGCTGCATCTCTTTACCATAGGCCAGAGACGCGGCATAAACCTCCCCGCTTCTGAGCCTTATTATGTTGTTAGAATAGACAGGAAGCAAAACCGGATTGTTGTTGGATTTAAAGATAGTTTAATGGCATCAGAATGCAAGGTGACAGGCATAAACTGGATAGATAAAGAACCGACCTCCCCTGTTAAAGTTTATACACGTGTGAGATACCGCCACAAAGCTGTTTTATCCACCCTTGTTCCGGGTGATAATAATACTGCTGTTGTAAAATTCGAAACTCCTCAAGAGGCAATAACTCCGGGCCAGGGGGCTGTGTTTTATCGCGGCAACGAAGTTATTGGCGGCGGATGGATCACACCGGAAAATTTTTAGTGATAATTTATGCCGATATTTAATTTCACGACTTTGGGCTGCAAGGTAAACCAATACGAATCTGAGGCCATAGCTCAATATTTGACAAAGGATGGATGGAGCGCCGCACGTAGCGGAGAAAATGCGGATCTGTTCATAGTTAATACATGTACAGTAA
>JAUWQO010000113.1 GCA_030610995.1 Desulfobacterales bacterium | reverse complement strand
GGGTCTTACAACACGGTCTTTTTTAGCCATCCATGTTCGCATATGCAACCACAAAGCATATTAACAGCATTGCATGCAAAAAAAGTGTTGACATTAATAATAGCCTGCTATATTGCCTGTCATATTGGATTAAAAATCAGGGGTTTGGTCATTATTAACAACAGACAAAAGAAAGGGAGGTAAAATTACTATGACGAAAGCTGAATTGGTAGAAAAAATGGCAAATGATGCTGGTATTTCTAAAGTTGCAGCAGCAAGTGCGTTAAATGCTTTTATGGATGGCGTAACAAAGGCTCTTAAGAAAAAAGAAGGTAAGGTTACGCTAGTAGGGTTTGGCACTTTTTCAAAAGTCCGTCGCAAGGCTCGCAAAGGACGTAATCCTCAAACAGGCGCTCCCATCAAAATCAAAGCTTGCAACGTTGTAAAATTTCGCCCCGGCAAAAAACTAAAGGGTGCCGTATAAACACAAAAAATCGAGACGGTTTGAAAATGTCTTATAAACCGTCTCGATTTTTTTAATAAGTAATTTCAAATTCTTTAAACTCACCTTTATAATCTTCAAACTCTATATCCACACTCTTTACATAGGCAAGCGGCGGACCTTCTCTGCACCATTCAAGCATTGATTTTACACTACCTTCATCCCCTTCAAACAGGGCTTCAACATTTCCACCCCTTTTATTTCTCACCCATCCAAACACTCCTGCATGATCAGCCGCCCGTTTTGTCTCCATTCTAAAAAAAACACCCTGCACCCTGCCGGCAATTATTGCATGGGCTCTAATTTTTTTATCAGAATTGATCTTCTCTTCGATATTCATTTTTCGTAACTTTTTCGATCTGTGCGGTTAGATAGTTTTCAAGTCCCCTCTAATAAGAGGGGATTTAGGGGTGTGTTCTTATGATATGCTGCTACATCTGCGCTTCGGATAATGTGCTGCTGTTTCGGAACGTTTTATCAAGTTTTTTGATCCGAATTGTAATATACTCTTATTTTTTTTCTGTCTTTTTTACACACCCCGTCCGCTTCGCGTCCACCCCTCTTGTTAGAGGGGATTTGAGAGGATTAACCGCACAGATCGAACTTTTTAGGTTTATGAAATAAGCCGACCAAAGTCAGCGGACAATGCATCTTTTTACCCATGGTTTTGCTATGAATTTTAGATGCATCAGCTCATCATCGCTGCAACCGCATTCATTCCCATGGAAAAATTCAGGCTGCAATACTCCGGTGTTCAGGGTTGGCACACCCCTGGCTATTGGCCCCTGGCTATTAGCTAAAGGTAGCTTTAGCTTTTGCAGGGCATATAGCTTTGCTCCGCTGATAAGCCTGGAAATGCTTTCAATAACGTCCGCATCTATAAACGGTTTTATGCAGGTAGTCCTGAATTCATAATCTATTTTTGACTCCATGATAATCCTTATGCTTGCGATTATATTCTCCGGGCTGTATTCTTTTTTTATCAGAGGAGAATAACAAGCAGGGTCTGTTTTAATATCCATTGCTATGTAATCAACAAGACCTTCGTCTATAAGGGTCTGAACAACCAGGGGACGGCTTCCGTTAGTGTCAATCTTTATAGGGTATCCCATTTGTTTTGTTTTTCTGCAAAGCTGGATAAGATCCTTTTGAATGGTGGGTTCCCCGCCGGAAATAACCACGCCGTCTAAAAACTCTCTGCGGCTTTCAAGAAAATCATAGACGCTGTTTTCGTTGATACTGGTCGCAAGGCAACCCCTTGCAAGGTCCGGATTGTGGCAATAAGGGCAGGCAAAATTACACCCTGAAAGAAAGAGCACACAACTTATCTTCCCGGGATAATCGATAAGGGAACTTTTTTGTAAACCACCTACAACCATAACCTATGCCACCTTAAACATCTTTCTCATTTTAAACTCGGACTGCTTGCCGTCATTCCACTGCTTTACAGGTCGCAGGTAGCCGACCACCCTGGAATAGATTTCGGTCTTCTGATTGCAGACAGGACATATCCCCTGCTCGCCATTCAAATATCCATGTGACGAACATATACTGAACGTTGGCGTAATGGTGAAATATGGGAGCCGGAAATTGTTTGATACCTTTTTGATCAGAGATTTAATGGCCATAGTGTCACTTACCAGTTCTCCCAGGAAGATATGCAACACAGTGCCTCCCGTATATTTTGCCTGAAGGTTATCCTGGAGCATCAGGGTTTCGAAAATGTCGTCTGTATAATTAACAGGAAGCTGGGTGGAGTTTGTATAGTATGGGGCTCCCCCTTGCTGGTAGTCATCCTCGTTGGCGCAAATAATTTCAGGAAACCTTTTTTTATCAAGCATCGACAGGCGATACGATGTGCCTTCTGCCGGTGTTGCCTCCAGATTAAACAGCTCGCCTGTTTCCTGCTGTATCTGCGCTATCATGTCACGGATAAAATCCATGACCTTTAGTGAAAACTCCTGACCATGATTGCCGGCAATATCTTCGCCTAAAAAGTTTAAGCATGCTTCATTCATGCCGATAATCCCGATAGTGGAAAAATGGTTTTTCCAGTAAAGACCGGTGTTGTTTTTAATTTCTCTTAAATAAAATTTTGTGTAAGGATAAAGATTTTTATCTGTAAATTTTTCAAGAACCTTTCTTTTTATAGACAGGCTTTCCTTTGCAAGAAGTATTATCTTTCTTAAACGCGCAAAGAAGTCCTTTTCGTTTTGAGCCAAATATCCTATGCGCGGCAGGTTTATGGTTACCACTCCAATCGATCCTGTAAGGGGATTTGCTCCAAACAGGCCGCCCCCTCTTTTTAAAAGCTCTCTCTTGTCAAGTCGCAAGCGGCAGCACATTGACCTGGCATCCTCAGGCGACATGTCTGAATTTACAAAGTTAGAAAAATAAGGGATTCCATACTTGCCGGTCATTTTCCAGATCGGTTCAAAGTTAGGATTGTCCCAGTCAAAATTGGCTGTGATGTTATAAGTCGGGATAGGAAATGTAAAAACCCTCCCCTTTGCATCTCCTTCCATCATTACGTCGGCAAAGGCTCTGTTTAACATATCCATTTCCGGCTGGAAGTCTGAGTATGTCTCATCCTTTTCAATTCCGCCTATGATCACGGGATGATCCTTTAGAATGGAAGGCACATAAAGATCCATAGTAATATTAGTAAATGGGGTCTGAAATCCTACGCGTGTCGGTATATTAATATTAAAAACAAACTCCTGTAGAGCCTGTTTTATCTCTTTATAATCCAGGTTGTCATAGCGGATAAAAGGGGCTAAGAGGGTGTCAAAGCTTGAAATGGCCTGGGCGCCTGCTGCCTCGCCCTGCAATGTATAGAAAAAATTCACGATTTGTCCCAGAGCCGATCTAAGATGCTTCGGCGCAGCGCTTTCCACCTTGCCTTCAACTCCTTTGAATCCCTGCTTTAGAATATCTTCCAGATCCCACCCAACACAATAAATCGAAAGCAGACTCAGGTCATGTATATGAAGATCGCCATTTTTATGGGCATGCCTGAACTCAGGAGGATAGATGCGGTTAAGCCAGTATTCTTTTGTAATATCGGATGATATATAATTGTTAAGCCCCTGGAGAGAATAGCACATGTTGCTGTTTTCCTTGATTTTCCAGTCAAGTTTCTGGATGTAGGTATCAACAAGATCAACATTTGCTTTTGTTGTAATCTTTCTTATCTGCGCATGCTGTTCTCTATATAGAATATAGGCCTTGGCTGTTTTATAAAACGGAGAATCAAGCAACACCCTTTCAACAATATCCTGTATCTCTTCCACTTCAGGAGCAGGATCAAGACAGAGCTCATGGGCTAAAGTCAGAACTCGAAGTGTCAGTTTTTTTGCCTCCCTTTCCTCGAACTCTTCCGTTGCCTTGCCTGCCTTGGCAATCGCCGCTGTAATCTTTGATGAATCGAATTGCACAATCCTTTTGTCCCGTTTTGTTATATTTTCAAACACTTTTGTTTTCCTTTCCGAGTAATAGTTCTGCCACAAAGGCACTAAGACACCAAAGATTATAATATAATTGCAGTTAATTAAACCACGGGCTCCGCCCGTGCGACCCTAAAAGGTTTGACCGTTCCGGCGAGAATATTAAACGGCAGAGTAAAGCGTTTTTTGAACGTCGAACATCGAACGTTGAACATCGAATAATGAAATCGCTGAGTTTATGCTGAGGGACCGAAGTGCTCCGCCGGTTTATAAATTGGCAGAATACCTTATTCAAAATTCGATGTTGGATGTTCGATGTTGGACGTTCATAGCCCTCATTTGTGCCTTTGTGCCACTCGGACTGCCACCGGTGGCAATTTCGTTGTGTCGTTTGAATTTCAGTGTGTTGAAATCTTTGTGCCATTCGTTAGACTGCCGCCAGTGGCCATCTAAGTTCTTTTCAAAATTGATGCAATCTTCTATAACACAATATAGTGTATGTTTGTCAATAGCTAAATCAACATATTGTGCTTAGATTATAAAATTCTAACGCGAATTGCAAAGAATAACAATGGAGTAGGATGCAGAATTTTTTACTTAGGCGCTGGATGATGGCTTTGAGCTTTCATCTTCCCGCTATTAACATGTCTCATATTATGCTTTTTTATTGGAGATGTTACCCAGATATAATCTGCAAAGGAAAGTTCGGCCTTGCTTCCGGCGGGCGCTAAGAAAAGGGTTCTAAAGTCGGCTCCAGTGCGATCAAAGGCCCGGTCAGGTATTCCGAATTTACGTATAATGTGACCATTTCCGACCAAAACCACCATCATAGACCCTTTTTTTAGATAAAGGGCTATTGATTCGGCCATTGTTTCTTCCCACACGCACTGGGTCATATAAAAATACTCAAAATTTTCTCTTCCCCTTATTTTATGGTTTTTAAATATCTCCTCTATATAGGCCCTATGATCGGCATTGGTGGTATCTATCTTTTTGGGGAGGTGTTTTTTTTCATCGCCGGACAAGTTCTCAATTCCGCCGACAGCTATCTTGGATGGAATATGGGATGGTATGTTCAGGCCTATAAAACTTATATGTTTTTCCTTGATAAAAGCAAGTATGTCTTTGTATAATTCAAAATTAAATTTCCAGTTCGCATACCAGTGCGTCCTTTCCAGAAACTCCTTTTCATCCAGCCTGCCGGCAGACCACATATCCAGTATTTTCTGGTATGAATGATCAAAGGCCTCCATGCCGACTGCAAGTTCTGGATGTGCGTTAATAAGCCCTTTGATAACCTGTAGCTGGATTTTATGATGGGCTGAATCTGTGTGTTTTTCACCAATATAAATTACTTTGGCCATGTTCAGGTCGGCAATAAGCTCTTCAAAAGTTACAGGCACGCCGGTTTTGGTGTTGATTATATCCCCTTCTTTAAACGACCTTGATAAATCCTCGATTAAAAGTTTTTTTGGCATAATTGCGCATCCCCAGATAAGATTCATAAAGGCGGTAAAACAAAAAAGTATAAACGCCGTTTTCCTGTTCAGCTTCATTGTATATCCTATATTCCAGGCTCCATCTCTACCATATATATAATGAAACCTTGAAAAACTCTCTCCTTTGCATTCCTTTTTTAGTAATAGTTCAGCCACAAAGACACTAACACACCAAGATTATAATATAATTCTTGATGTACAGTATATGCCGTATCTACAACTTTTTTCTTCTCTTTTTAATAAGGCTTTAAAATTAAAGTCCTTTTGTGTCTTTGTGACTTAGTGGCTAAGCCTTTACGGTTTTTATAATTTGACGGACATGTAGAAAGTCTGTAATGTTTTATTTTTAAGTATAAAACTTATCATAAAAATTGCAACCATATTAAAAAACATACTATGCGTCTTCACCAAAATCCGCTATTTAGAAAAGAAATCGCACCGTGGTATGATTCGGATACAAGCTGTTTGATAATGATCGGCTTTTTGCTTATCGTATTTTTGTTCAGCATTGCCGGTATTTTTGAAGCATATGAAAAAATTGACTATCATAAGTATGTTTGGGTCCCCGGCATTCTTCTTATAATGAGCGGAGGAATAATAATTTCAACGTCAATACGCCTGTTAAAAAGATACTACAAACGACGGGCCAAAGAGAGGGACGGTTTATGAAAGCCGCGGTTCTTTTCGCTTGACAATCTTTGATAAATATGCCTAATGCATAAAAATAAGTGGATTTATTTACTTGGCGGCTTTTGCAAAGGTCTCTTTATGAAACCTGAGGCAAAGAATAATTAACGGTTTTTTAAGAAGGAGATTAGTGTTTTGGGAAAAGGAATTGTAAAATGGTTTAGTGATAAAAAGGGATTTGGTTTTATTGAGCAGGAAGATGGTGGGGATATATTTGTTCACCACTCAGCCATTAGCGCGTCTGGCTTTAGAAGTCTTTCTGAAGGCGACAGGGTAACATTTGATGTAGAAGAAGGCGATCGAGGACCGTCCGCAAAGAACGTAACTAAGATTTAGTTCACAAACAATGCATCAATCATCGATCAAGGGCAAGGGCATCCCGTTTATTTAAAGCGGGATGCCCTTTTTTTATTTACCCTTTTTTTATTTAATAGATCCCAAAATCTTTTAGTAGATCATTAATGCCGAGTTTCCTGACTTTTAGCCTCAAGAATTCCGCAATAGTCGGTTGATAGGCCTTAATTTTGAGATACATATTAGCCTCTTTCGGCGTTTGACCGCCTTTTTTATTATTGCAGGGTTTACAGGAAGAAACGCAGTTTTCAAATGAAGTTTTACCGCCTCTTGATTTAGGAATGATATGGTCAATTGTTAGTTTTTCTTTATTATTGCCGCAATAGGCACATCTAAACCCGTCTCTTATGAGAATATTCTTTTTGCTGAAAGGCACTCTACTTCTATACAGAGTTCTAATAAGCTTTATCAGCTTCATAACAGCAGGGATTTTTATTAAAGCTCCTTCAGCGGTTCTGACAATTTTTTTAGAATGCTTTAATACTTGCACCCTGCTCTTTACCACAAGACACATTGCTCGTTTCCAGGTTATCACATTTAGAAATGAGTAATCTGCATTAAGCAAAACACATTGAACCATTTTATCCCTTCTTTCTGTAAAGCCTGTCTTCAGCAAATTGATTGACTTTTATCAAGATGTGATCTTTTTGAATACGGTAAAATATTATATATATCAATCAATAGTCAACTAATTTTATATGGTAATTGCTTAAGTTCCAGCGCTAATGTTATAAACCGATTTACAGCGAAAAAAAGCTAAAAGATATCTGGCGAAAAAATGCTTTAAAAATGGACGTCTATCAGGAAGTATAACGAATATGCGGCTTGTTTGAGCGATAACACATTGAGGTTTTTGAAAATGAAAAATTATAAACAAAAAGCGATTGAAGCGGCATCTTTTTTAAAAACACAAATTAAGAAAGCCACTGAAATAGGAATTCTTACAGGAACAGGTCATGGAGAAAGCGCGGAATCACTGGACATAGACGCTTCCTTTAAATACAAAGATATCCCACATTTCCCGATTTCAACTGTTGAAAGTCATTTTGGAAGACTTCTCACAGGCAGTATGCATGGCAGGCAGATTATTGCCATGCAGGGGCGGCTTCATCTTTATGAAGGATACTCTCCATCTGATATTACCTTTCCCATAAGGGTAATGCAGGAGCTCGGCGTTAAAACCCTGATTCTTTCCAATGCATCAGGAGGCATAAATCCTCTGTTTAAAGCCGGCGACATTATGATTATCGTTGATCATCTTAATCTTACAGGCTCCAACCCGCTTGTTGGCCCCAATGAAGAGACCTGGGGCATAAGGTTCCCTGACATGACCAGGGCATACGATAAACAGCTTGTTTCAATTGCTGAGGAAGCCGGAAAAAATAATGGAATCTGTCTGCAAAAAGGGGTTTATGCCGGTCTGACAGGCCCCTGCCTTGAAACACCTGCTGAAGTGCGTTTTTTAAGAGCTATAGGGGCTGAAGCCGTCGGCTTTTCAACTGTCCACGAAGTAATTACGGCCGTACATGCCGGCATAAAGGTGCTGGGGTTGTCGACAATAACCAATGTGCACGATCCGGACAAACCGGTTGAATCAACAATTGAAGAAATAATTGCCGTGGCAAAGGAATCTTCTTTAAAGCTTGCATCAATCATAAGCAATGTAATTGAGAATCTATCATGAAACTATTTGACAGCCACTGCCATCTTAACGACAGGGCTTATGATAAAGATATTGATGCGGTTATTAAACGCGCGCATGATGCCGGGGTGGCAGCCAGCATGACTGTGGGAACAGACAAAGAAAGTTCGATCAAAGCCGTTGCTCTGGCAAAATCCATAAACAATATTTATGCCTCTGTAGGCATTCATCCACACGAAACAAAAAGCTGCTGTGAATCAATCTTAAAGTTTCTGATAAATCTTGCTGAAAACCCTGAGGTTTGCGCATGGGGTGAGATCGGCCTTGATTTCAACCGTATGTATTCGCCAAAAGATGATCAGGAAAAATGGTTTATAAGGCAGCTTGAGATTGCCGACAGGTTTAGCCTTCCGGTTATCTTTCATGAAAGAGACAGCAATGGCCGCCTGTTAGAAATAGTTAGGGCTCATTACAGAAAGGATGGACAAGGGGTTGTGCACTGCTTTAGCGGAAACAGGGCGGAGCTGGAGCAGTATATTAATCTCGGCCTTTATATCGGCATAACAGGCGTTCTGACTCTACAAGAACGCGGCGCTGATTTGCGCAAACTTGCGCCCATCATTCCTGTTAAACAGATCCTTATCGAGACAGATGCGCCATATCTGACACCTGCTCCGGAAAAAAACCGGACAAGACGGAATGAACCCGCATTTGTCAGGCAGATTCTGTTTAAACTGGCGGAAATAAGAAAGGAAGATCCGGAATATCTGGCATCTGCTACATGGGAAAACAGTTGCCGGCTGTTTAATATTCCATTTTAGCTAAGAGATGAAACCTTTCAATGGCCAAAAGCAACTGAAAAACTGTGGGAATAATTTGAGGAGCGGAGCGACATCATTATTCGACGTTCGACGTTCAATGTTCGATCCGCCGGAGGCGGACAAGTGCTTGCTCGCCTGTGGCGAGTTGGACGTTTATCTTTCAAAACAACCCCGTATGGCATAAATGCAACCTGTGAACGTTTACAAAATAACTTAGCGCTTACGGTTATTGAGAGTTTACTGTTTTACTTGAAAACGTGTATAATTAATTATAAATATTATGCCATTAACTTAAGGAGTAGATGTCGCTGTGGGAGCGGCTTTTAGCCGCGATTGTAGCTTTGGAGCGCACATTTTTTCGTGGCTGAAAGCCACTCCCACAAACAAAATTAGCTTAAGTTAATGGCATTG
>JAUWQO010000184.1 GCA_030610995.1 Desulfobacterales bacterium | reverse complement strand
TTAGGTTGATTTTTTTATGTTGAACATTTTATTGTGTTAATTTTTTTGGGTTAAGTATTATGGTGTAAGGATTAAGGGGTAAGGATTAAGAAACAAGAGTGTTTGCTTAAGAAAAACTATAATGCTTTTTGAATATCGAATGTCGAACAAAGAATTTCGAATTAAGAAGGGTTGTTCGTTACAGTTTACTTCGATATTCATAATTTCTTGTTCGATATTCTGCGGTTCAAGAAAATTTGCGTGAATGTGTAGGTTAGGTTGAGGAACGACACGAAGTGAAGCCTGCGCTAAACCCAACATCAAGATCCTTATCCCTTACCCCTTATCCCTTAATCCTTACCCCTTAATCCTTGAACATTGATTAAACAAATGTCCATTTTTCTTTTGAATGATAAAATAGTCTTTCCTTCGCCTCAACTTGCACGCAACGACGGTTTGCTGGCGATAGGCGGCGATCTTAGCCAAAAGCGTCTTCTACTTGCCTACAGCATGGGAATATTCCCATGGTTTTCTTATGAAAATCATATTTTGTGGTGGTCACCCGACCCGCGTCTTGTGCTGTATCCTTATGAGATAAAGGTTTCAAAATCCTTAAAAAAAATTATTAAAAATAAAAAATTTACTGTAACAATTGATCAGGCCTTTGACCGGGTTATAAATTACTGCGCAAAGATTCGATTGCAAAATAATGAGGAGACCTGGATCGATGAGGATATGATTAAAGCTTACTGCGGTCTCCATGAATCAGGTTTTGCGCATTCAGTGGAGGCATGGCACGAAGGTGAACTGGCAGGCGGACTATATGGTGTTTCCCTTGGGAAATTTTTTTCCGGGGAATCTATGTTTACACGCGTTAACAATGCTTCAAAGGTTGCCCTTGTCTTTCTGGTAGAATATCTGAGAGAATTATCATTTGATATGATAGACTGCCAGGTTTTCACAGAGCATCTGGTAAATTTTGGAGCAAGGGAGATATTGAGAAAGGATTTTTTAAAGCAGCTTGAAAAATCATTGGAAGCGCCGACCCAAAAAGGTTGCTGGATATAATAATTTGTAGCCGTTTACGGCTTGAAACTTGAAATTGGAAAGTAGAAATTTGAGAGAGATTAAAATAGAAATTGGAAATTGGAAAGAACTGTACAAAAGCATGAAGGCCAAGTTTCGAATTTCCAATTTCCAATTTCAACGTTCCGTGAACGCTTACAACATTATTTTCGTGTCTTCGTACTTTCGTGATTTCGTGATTAAAATCTTTAACTGAGGATACCTGATATGGAAAAAGACTGTATTTTTTGTGATATTATTAACGGCAAGATGGGAACCAAATTCTTATATGAAAACGATACGCTCGTGGTTTTTAAAGATATTAATCCTGTGGCTCCTGTTCATCTTTTAATTGTGCCCAGGAAACACATAAGAAGCATAAATGATTTAGAGCAAGAGGACAAAAAGATTGTATCTGAAATGATAATGGCCGGCAAGGACATGGCAAAGAAGCAGGGTGTTACAAAATCAGGCTATAAACTCATTTTTAATGTGGAAAAGGGTGGCGGACAGATTATTTTTCATCTGCATCTGCATCTTATTGGCGGGTGGAGGTAATAGGTGGATAGGCTGTAGGCTGTTTGTTTCATACCCTGTTGATTGTAGCTGCCATATATCCTGCTCCAAATCCATTGTCTATGTTAACCACGGCAATATTTGAGCTGCAGGAGTTTAGCATGGCGAAAAGGGCTGTCAGGCCGCCAAGGCTTGTGCCGTAACCTGTGCTTGTGGGAACAGCTATTACAGGGCTGCTTACCATTCCTGCAATCACGCTTGGAAGAGCGCCTTCCATTCCTGCGACAACAATGAGGACAGAGGCTTTTTCAATTAATTCTTTATGATCGAATAACCTGTGAATTCCTGCAACGCCGACATCAAAAACCGCTTCGATATCATTTCCCATGGCTTTTGCTGTAAGATATGCCTCCTTTGCTACAGGTATGTCGGAAGTGCCGGCTGAAATTACCAGTATTGTTCCTTTTCCATTCTTAGGGGTTTTATTTTTTCCCCAGATTATCATCTTTGCATCATTGTGATATATGGCGTCGTGAAAGGAAGAAATTATCTTTTCAGCCTTTTTCCGGCCAATACGGGTAACAAGAACGATATTTTCCTGAAGAGTCATCCTTTCCATAATTCCGATAATCTGGTCTGTACTCTTACCCTGGCCGAATATAACTTCGGGAAACCCCTTGCGAAGTGATCGGTTATGGTCTATATGTGCATAGTCTATATCCTCAAAGGATATATGAGCCAGTTTTTTAGTCGCATCTTTGACAGATATCTTGCCTTCGGCAACAGATTTAAGCAGATGGTTAAGTGAGTTAGTGTTCATTTAGGTGTTTAATGGTTCAAGGGTTCAAAGGTTCAAGCATTAATTATTCACAATTAACAATTGATTATTGATTATTTTTCCTGCGTGAATATCATCGCTTCTATTCATATTTAACAATTAATAATCAATTATTAATAAGTAACCGTTCAAGGGTTCAAGGTTCATTAATTATTAATAACTTATAATTGACACATAAAGCAAGAGACAAGATGCTGGTTTTTCATGGAGAAAGCAATATGAAAATAGTGGCAATTATTCCTTCAAGATACGGATCTACGAGATTTGACGGAAAGCCTCTTGCCCTTATCGCCGGGAAGCCAATGATAAGACTGGTTTATGAAAGGGCGATTCAGGCGGAAAAAATATCGGACGTTTTTGTAGCCACTGATGATCAGCGAATTTATGATGCTGTTTTGGCTTTTGGCGGCAAGGCCATTATGACTTCGGCTAAGAACAGATCGGGCACAGACAGAGTGGCTGAAGCCGCAGAGAGGATCGGCCTCAATCCGGATGATATTGTTGTAAATGTGCAGGGGGATCAGCCTCTTTTTAACCCGGCTTGTATTGATGAGCTTGTAGAGCCATTTTTTATTGATCCGGATCTTGGGATGAGCACACTTGTCTTTAAAATCACAAATAAAGATGAAATAACAAACCCAAAGGATGTAAAGGTTACATTTGACAGATCCGGTTTTGCTCTTTATTTTTCCAGATCGCCGATACCATGCAGCCGTGATTCTTCTAACCATTTTGATACTTACAAGCATCTTGGTTTTTATGCATATACAAGACGGTTTTTGGAAATATTTCGGAACCTGCCGGAAGGCAGGCTCGAGAGGATAGAAAAGCTTGAACAGCTCCGGGCTCTTGAATACGGCCATAAAATCAAGGTGGTTGTAACGGGTTATGATTCGCCGGAGGTTGATTTGCCGGGAGATATTGCAAAGGTAGAACAAATTATTGAATAGGTAACAGTTCAGCCACCAAGACACCAAGTCACAAAGGAAAGACATATTTTTCAAAACCTTTTTTCGTCATTCCGGCGAAAGCCGGGCACATAGTGACACGTAGTGAAGCGGAAGCGCTAACCGTTAGCGCTATCCAGTCTATTCAACTATTTACGAGCGCTCTGGACTCCGGTTTTCACCGGAGTGACGACTTTCTACGAATGCCTAAGAAATAATCATTTTAGAATCTTAGTGTCTTTGTGACTTTGTGGCTGAACTATTACTTAAATAGGAGTAAATACTTAATGGATGAAAAAGACCCCACAAAGTTCAAGATACGCATTGATAACGAAAGCCCTGATACCGGGTTTGAAGAAGAAATCAAAGATCGCCGCATTGAAAAATTAAACCAGAGGATTACGTTTGTATCAATTTTGATTCCCTGTCTGATTGCCGTTATTCTATTGGTCGCTTATCTTGATATCAGGAAGAGGGTAGGCGGCATGCACTCCACTGGCGAGGCTGTTTCTCAGGATCTGGACTCAAGGCTATCATTGGTATCGGAAAAACAGGCAAAACTTGAAGACATGGTTGTAAAAAAGATTGAGGTGGAATTGAAAGAGGCTACTACTGCCATAAGGTATATCAGATCAGCAAGAAAGGCCGATAATAAGACACTAAAAGGGGCCATAGCCAGTATCGAGAAGAGGTTAGGCCCTGCCCGCAAGGATCTGGAAAATGCTGCATCCAGGATCAAAGCCCTTGATAAGAACCTAACAAATCTCGGAAAAGAGCTTGATAAGGCAAAAAATGATTTAAATAAAATGCAAGCGGATATATCTCTACTTTCTTCCGCTAAGATTGACGGAAAGGCGCTTGATAATGCTCTCAATAGTAAGCAGAAGATTTATGAGCAAAAGCTAAAACAGATTGCAGAGGATTTGGCAAATAAAGTTGAATCTATCCGGAAAAGGATAAAGAAAATCGAAATGAGCATGCCGTCAGTTGCGGCTACATCAAAGCCACCTCCCACCAAAAAGCCCGCAGAAGAAATTGTCACGCCACAGCCCGGGGCTATTATTGAGGAGGATATTAAATAAAATGAACATCGAACACCCGTCCGCCTCGCAAGCGAGAGCGTTGCGGGCAGGTCGAACATCGAACATCGAATGTTGAATAAGGTATTCTGCCAATTTATAAACTGGCGGAGCGGAGTTATGTAGGGTGCATTTTATGCACCAGTGCTGTGCATAAAATGCACCCTACATGCCTATATTCCCCTTTTGAAGGGGGTTAGGGCTGTCCTTTACCCATAAGTGTTGAGACATGTTTTTATCCTTAATTAACAATTAGTTATTAACAATTGATTATTGATTATTTGTTTTATGTTTTATGTTTTATGTTTTTATATTTAGCCCAAAAAGCCAATAATAATAGTTAATAATCAATTGATAACTGTTAATTGCTAATGAAGAG
>JAUWQO010000055.1 GCA_030610995.1 Desulfobacterales bacterium | reverse complement strand
TGAGGCGGATGAGAATTTTTCCCGGAAATATCGACTAAAAAGCCGCGGCATTAATTTTGAAAAGGTTGCTGAGAGAGTTTCTTCACTATTCGATCTGGAGAAGGATTATATAACCGGAAGAGGACGGCAAAGGAACAGGGTCCGGGCCAGGGATTTACTCTGTTATTGGTGCGCGATTGAGCTTAGGATTCCAATGGCGGATTTGTCAAAAAGACTTGACTTGACACTTGCTGCGGTGAGCTACGCAGTAAAAAGAGGAGAGAAGATAGCGAAAGAAACAGGTTGTCATCTGGACGATTGAGTTATTTGAGTATTTAAGGACGTCCCCCTCACCGCAATTGTAAGTAAAAAAGATGAACAAACATAATATTACAGCTAAGATAGAGGATCTGCAATCCCGACTTTATGACCTGCTTGAAAAGGCTCCAGGTGAAGCAATTGTCGCTGCCCGTAATCTGAGCCAAACAGATATATTGGATAAGGTAGCAATTGACGGGTTAAAGGCTTGTGTTCTGGTTGATGCCGGAAAGGCAAACAATGATAAGGAGGCTATAGAAGAGGGGGGTAAAATATTTCGCAGGATACTTCACGACTATCCGGACCGGCTTGATATCAGGTATAATCTGGCCAACGGTCTCTTTGGCCTTTCAGAAATGCAAAGCAGTTCTGAAAGTAACTGGCATCTCGCCACCTGGGAAATGCGCAGAGAAGCCCGCTGGCTTTATGAATTTACTGCAAGAAATTCAAAAGATTCTAAACTGGCAACGCAGGCTATGACAAATATTGGGAATCTACTTTGGCGCTCCTATCGTTGGGTTGAGGCTTATGATTCTTATATAGAGGCGCTAAAGTATGATTCGTCAAACGGCATTGCCGCTGCGCGAGCCGCACAATTGCTTCTTTACTATGCTGATATCGGCATTGGGGATCCTGAAATTCTGAGAAGTATTGCCGCGCGTCATATACTGATATTTAAAGATTCGCCCGAAAGCATACTAAAATATGGTGGAAAGCATGCACTTGAGTCGTTTTCAAAACTTCTTGAAACAAAGCCTGCTAAAACTAAAGATTGGGATTTGAAAGCTTTAAGCCCGTATGAAAGATTCGTAGCGGAGAACAGGCTGGCTCTTTCAGCCACAATTGAAGGGCTCGACAAGTCAATTTCACGCTGGGATTCGCTGATAATCGGCAGTATAACCGAACCTGCTGTCAGGGGGCCTGGCATTCCACCTGCTTTCGCAATGTTTAACACAATGAAGGCGGATTATCTACTGGCGCGCTGGCTTGCTTATTATGCTTTTGAATGTAAAGTTCCAGAAAGCGGTTTTTACTCCGATACTCTCGATAATGCACATTATGGCATGGATTCGTCATTGATAACAGTGGCGCAAAAGTCCTGTTTTGATATTCTGGACAAGGTAGCGGTTGCTACCGGCGAATATTTAGGCATTAAAGGTTCGATCAGAGCAGTAAACTTTATCAACCAGTGGCGAATAAAAAGAAAAAACGTAAATCAAATGGAATGGCAGCCGGAGATAGCTGATGAGATCAAAAATGGCAACTCGGCAGTCATTGCACTTGCTGAACTATCAGATGATCTCGGCAAAAAGGGTTATCTGAAAGTCAAGAAATCTCTCAGAAATGCAGCCACTCATCGTTTTATTGTACTGCATAAATCAGAGGTGGGAAATGGCCGTAAGAATAAACATATTATTCATTATACCTTGGACACAATTCGCAATGAATTAATTTCCACGTTAAAAACAGTACGTTCCGCACTTTTTTATTTTGTTGAAATGATAGCAATACATGAAACACTGTTAAAGAAAGAAGGCAACGCAGCTTTGCCCATGGATGTTCCAATTTATCGTTGAATAAAAATGGTGTCAGTAGAAAACTTGTTGGGCATACAAAACCCCCAGGCCAGTTCAATGAGAGCGCTCACTTTTTCCAAGGTTACAGATGACGCAGGGCTTAAAAACCCGTAATGGCGCACTTTCATGAACCCTGTGGGCAAAACGTTCTGAAGAAAACGGTGAAGAAACTCCATGACATCCAGAGCCATGGTGCGCCAGCGGTTGCTGGCTTTCTTCAGACCGTAAGAATACTTTTCTGATGTGTAAGTAAAGGAGTCGATATAATGTCAGATCGGATAAAACATATCCTATTTGTGTGTACAGGTAATATATGTAGGAGTCCATTTGCTGAAGGTTTACTAAAAAAGCTTGCGCAAAAAAATGGACTTGATGATATTGTTGCTGATTCAGCAGGATTGCTTGCGCTTCCCGGCAATAGCGCCACCGGCCTTGCACAGAAAGCTGCGGAAGAATATGATGTTGATCTGTCCGGCCACATTGCAAAATCTATTAAAGAAGATATTGTAGATAGAAACGATCTCATATTGGTAATGGAATATTCCCAGGCAAAGGAGCTTTTGGATGCCTTCCCGGAAGCTGAAGACAAAGTTTTTTTAATCAGGCGCTTTGCCCGCTTTGGTTCTAAAGATCGAGGGATTGCGGATCCTTATGGGCTAAATTATGATGCTTATCGTTTCTGCTTTCTCGATATTCAGGACGGTGTTTCAGGTCTGGCAGAATATCTGTCCACAGGGCAGGCGCAAAGGTTTCTACCGGAGGCGTAGACGCTGAAATGGCTAAGGTAAAAGCAGAAAAGAGAAAGGCGAAAAGGAAGACAAAACAGAAACAGCGGCGAGTCAAGATGTCCCTTGCTTTTCAGAAGGAAAAGGCCGACTTTTTGTTCAATGAATCTCTATGGCTCAGGGATCAGGGAAAGTTGGAGGAGGCGCTTTCTTATATTAAAAAGGCTCTTAAATTAAACCCGAAAAACAAAGAGATACTCCATGAAATGGGGTATCTCGGATATCATGTTGGCAGAACCGACGTGGAGCTTAAATCGCTCCTTGGGCTCTACGATAATGGATTCATAAAGAATGAACAGATGCCGGGTTTATGCATTCTTCTGGAAAAGGAGGGGAGATACGAACAGGCGTTAAGTATAGCGGAAGAAACCCTGCCTCTTATTTCCAAAATGAAGATCCGTAATAAAAGGATGCTCCGGGCGGATATTGTTCAACTCCAGAAGCACTGCAAACTTCGGTTGAAAATCAAACAGGACGGGGCAGCCGGCAGCGCCCAGGCGGATGTCCGTCCGCCTCGTCCGAACCCGTCCGCCTCGGCTGAGCCTCGCGATGCCGGGCGTGGCGAGAAAAAAAAGAAAAGGCATCCCGAATTTCGTACAAACACAGCCTTTCTCCCGGAAATACCGGTATCGATCAAGCTCAATTCACCAGCCTTTAAACAAACTCTGGCCCACGGGCAATTTACCTCTTTGGAACGCTATGAACTCACTCTTGAAGGCTATCGGATACGATTTAAAGAGTCTTTCGACAATCTCATCTGTCTCAATAACCTTTATGATGTTCGCTCATTATGGTATCAGGAGGAGACGGCCAGAAAAGTGCTAAAGAGCTTTCGTGGCCGAGCCCTGCTGTCGGATGAGGTGGGTCTGGGGAAGACCATCGAGGCATTGATCGTATTCAGGGAATATATTCAGAGGGGTATGGTAAAGAACGCCCTGATTCTTACACCCACTCCTCTTGTGAGCCAGTGGCAGGGAGAATTGAAAACAAAATTCGGGCTTGATATCCCTTCCACAGATGATCCGGATTATCGCATGAAAGGGGATTCTTTCTGGAAAGAGCCCTTTGTCCTGGCGTCCATCAACCTTGCAAAGTCAAAGAATAACTTCCCTGTGGTGACCGAAAGAGAATATGACATGGTCATTGTGGATGAAGCCCACCACCTCAAAAATCGGAATACACTTAACTGGAAACTTGTCAACGCCCTGAAAAAGAGATTCTTGCTTCTCCTTACGGCTACTCCTGTGGAAAATAACCTGATGGAGCTTTATAATCTCGTTACCCTTCTGAAGCCGGGCCAGTTGAAGACAGCTTCGGCATTTCGCAAAGAGTTTATGACGCGCGGGGATCCCACAGACCCCCAAAACCGCAGCAAGCTCAAAGATCTTCTTGGCCAGGTCATGATCCGAAATACCAGGGCTCTGGCCAGGTTTGACATACCTCCTCGATTCGCTCAGACCATCAAGCTCGATTCCGATAAACATGAGAAGGAACTCTACGAAAGAATCTCCGTACTGGTGCAGAATATCAACAAGACAAACGGCGCAGGCCATAAACTGCTGCTTAAGAATCTATTAGAAGAGGCGGGTTCTTCTCCTCGTGCGGTGAGTCTCACTCTTTCCCGTGTTCTCGCTAAAAAAGACCTCTTGCTTGAACAGGAAAAGGAGATCCGGGCTATCAACAATTTGTGCCGCTCATTGGATCATACCAGCAAAAACAGGTTTCTTCTCAAACTGATACGATCGTTCCCAGGGAAAAAGATCATCTTTGTCAAGTACCTTGGCACCATGGATCACATATCTGATTTTCTTTCGTGGAAAGGGATTCCACATGCACTTTTCCATGGCAGCTTGAACAATCGGAAAAAGGATGAACAGATTAAGAGTTTCAGTGAAGATAAGGAGATTCTCGTAACCACGGAGATCGGAGGTGAGGGCCGCAATCTCCAGTTTTGCCATCAGATGATCAACTATGATCTCCCATGGAATCCCATGAAGATCGAACAGCGGATCGGACGTATCCACCGCATTGGGCAGGAAAAAGAAGTGATGATTTACAACCTGTGCGCCGCTGGTAGTGTGGAGGACTATATTCTTGAGGTGCTGGATAAGAAGATCAATATGTTTGAAATGGTGATTGGTGAAATCGATATGATTATGGGAAGAGTCAAGGGTGAGCAGGAGTTTTCTGAGATGGTCTATGACATCTGGGTCAATTCATCCTCTGAAAAAGAAAGGGAAAAGTCATTTGGTCAACTGGCTAACAGACTGAAGAAATCCAAAACTCTTTATAAAAAGACCAAAGAACTGGATGAAAAACTATTTGGGGAAAACTATGAGCTTTGAGCCCGATCAAGAGCTGGAACACTTTGTTTGTCGATTCCTTGAAACGCATGGGGCGGTACTGGAGAAAAATAGAAAAGGATTCGAGGCGCTCCTGCCTGAAACTCTGTCCGGATTACTTGAGACATCCGAATATATTCACATTAATAGGGGGGCTGTTTCAGATATTGATCCCGAGTCTAAGAATGCATATTCCATAAATTACGGTTCATACCTGCTTGAGAAAATGGTGAATGCAGCATGTGGTCTGGCGCCTCTTTTGTCCTGTCAGCTCAAATTTGACTATCTCAAAAGCGCGGGTTTTGGGAGGCTTATCAAGGAACAGTTCGATTTCCACGGGTCGGTGGGCAAGGTGGAAAGCACAGCAAAAATCAAGACAGAATACATTTTCCTGACGTGCCGTTATATCGCCCAGAGTGACGAACAAAAGGAGGGTATTGTAAGTCTGATATTTAATCTTGAGACAGGTACACATGTCCCGCATATGGCCCATATGCTCTCCTCAGCGGTTAGGGATTTTATAACAGGAAAAAAAGCGGCTACGTGGGGAGACAAACAGATCAAAGAAATCATAGAATGGGTAAAGAGACAAATGAAAGAGAGCATTGCAGAGGAGATAGGTCCTTTTCAGGAAAGCATGACCAGGAGATTCAAACGGGATGTGGCAAATCTCGAAGAATATTATGCCGGCCTAAAAGAGGAGATGGAAAAAAGCCTTGAACGGCCCGGTCTCTCAGATCAACTAATCAAGGACAGGCAAGAAAAGATCGCCCTCCTTCCTGATGAGCTGGCAAGAAAAAAGGATGACCTGTTCAAGAAATACAGCATCAAGGTAAAAGTGGAACTCTGCAGCGCTATGTTGATCAGCACGCCGGCAATTAAGATTCTCTATAAAGCATCCATTGGCAGGAAAAGAAAGAATTTCTCTTTGATCTATAATCCGGTTACCAAATCCGTAGATCCGCTTGTTTGTCAGGGGTGCGGAAGAAGCACTACAAGCCTCTATTTTTGTGATCGCCTGCACCTGCTTTGCCCTACTTGCAGTAAGAGGTGTCCTGTTTGTTGAAAAGCGGTTCCCATTTTGGGCTCTCAAGTTTTTGGCTTTAAGCCCTTTTTTAGCTTTCGCCATTTTTCAAGCCTTTGTTTTATTATTTTTTCATACCCCCTGTCTGTCGGAGAGTAGTAAAGCTTGCCCTGGAGTTTTTCCGGCAAATAGTTCTGGGGAGTAAATCCTTCTTTATAGTCATGCGCATATTTGTAATCTTTTCCATACCCGATCTCTTTCATCAGTCTGGTTGGAGCATTCCTTATGTGCAGCGGAACAGGTTGCGAGCCCGAACTTTTAATTTCTTTTTTAACCATTTTAGATGACATGTATATACTATTGCTTTTCGGCGCTGTTGCAAGATAAACAGCGGCCTGGGTTAGAGCCAGCTCTCCTTCAGGGTGTCCTAAAAATTTAAATGCTTCCATGGCATTTAAAGCGACTCCGAGCGCATATGGATCTGCATTGCCCACGTCTTCTGACGCAAACCTGACCATCCTGCGGGCAACATATAAAGGGTTTTCTCCGGAGAGCAGCATCCGTTCGAGCCAATAGATTGCCGCGTCAGGATCACTTCCCCGCAGGCTTTTATGAAAGGCCGATATAAGATTAAAATGTTCTTCACCTGACTTGTCATATACAAGAGCCTTTTTCTGCAAAGCCATCTCAAGAACCTGCAAACTTATATGTCCGGTCTTGTCATTTTCAACAGGTTCCCTTTCCGGTATGAGCAAAGAAGCCGCTATTTCAAGGTTATTTAACGCAATGCGGGCATCCCCTTCGGCAATGTGTATAAGAAAGGAGAGAGCATCCCTGTCAAGCACAAGGCCCATTTTTCCAAGACCTCTTTCACTGTCTTTTAGGGCGCGATCAATTATGACTGCGATATTATCAGATGATAGAGCATTTAAGATTATCAGGCGGCATCTTGATAAAAGAGGAGGAATTACTTCAAAGGAAGGATTTTCAGTTGTCGCTCCGATCAATGTGATAAGACCGCTTTCAACATGATGAAGAAATGCATCCTGCTGGGCCTTGTTGAATCTGTGTATTTCATCTACAAAAAGTATGCTGCTTTTCTGATAAAGCTTTTGCTGATTTTTTGCGTCTTCTATAACAGATCTTATCTCCTTGACGCCTGAAAGCACGGCAGAGAAATGAACAAAATATGAACCGGTTTCATTGGCAATAAGCCTGGCAAGGGTTGTTTTCCCGCATCCGGGAGGGCCCCAGAGGATCATGGAAAAAATTCGATCTTTTTCAATCGCCCTGCGAATCAGCCCCTCTTTGCCTACAACATGACTTTGTCCAATAAATTCATCAAGACTCTTCGGACGCATCCTTTCGGCTAATGGTTTTGATGCGGCTGCCGCCTTCTGCGCTCTATATTCAAACAGATCCAAATTCTTATCCTTCGAGACTTTTTTGACAGGATTAACAGGATGTTCAGGATTAAAAAAACATCAAAACTCATCCTGTAAATCCTCATCAAAATCATTTACTTTGCGTTTGATTTTAACCTGCCCGTCATCGCGAGCTCAGGCGAGGCGGGCGGGCTTTCAGTTCACCAAAATTAATAATCTTTGTAATACCTATTTTATATTCACCGCAGAGCCGCAGAGGACGCAAAGAAATTTATTTTTTTCAAATGGCTTAAATGTCACCTTCTTTTTTTGTTTTTTGAATACCTTTTATCATTTTTTCCTGTTCGCTGGCGAAAGATTAACCGGATTGGAGTTTTATCAAGTTTTGCTTCTGATCTGATCTGATTGATAAGATATCTCTTGTAGGAAAAATGGACGGCATCAGGATAATTTACAAAAAAGACAAAAGCAGGCGGTTTTGTTGATGCCTGCGTGGCATAATAAAATTTAAGCCGTTTTCCCATGTGAATAGATGGCTCATTTTTTTTAACTGCCCGTTCTAATATCCTGTTTATCTGACCGGTTCCGATACGCAGGCCATACTGGCTGTAAACTTCATCCACAAGCCTGAAGATTTTTGAAACTCTTTGTCCTGTTAATGCTGAGATCGTTATGGCAGGAGCAAAGCTCAGATACTTTGCTTCCATTCTCAGTTGTTCGTAGTATTTTTTTGCTGTATTGGTGTCTTTTTCAACAAGATCCCATTTGTTCAGCAGGAGAATACAGCCGCAACCACGCTCAAAAGCATATCCAGCGACATTTATATCCTGTTCTGTAACTCCTTCGTCGGAATCCAAGACAATAAGCGCCACGTCACACCTGTCAAGGCCCTTTAACGCTTTGATTATAGAGAATTTCTCGATCTTTTTTGAAACCTTTCCCTTGCGTCTTATCCCGGCAGTATCAATAAGAAGATATGATTTGCCGTTAATATCGCAGACTGTGTCAATGGCGTCACGTGTTGTGCCGGGAATATGGCTGACAAGAAGACGGTTTTCTCCAAGAATGCGGTTTATAAGTGATGATTTGCCGACATTGGGCCTGCCGACCACGGCAAGTTTTATGATATCCTGTAATTTTTCCGGAGCAAATTCCGGAAGTGCGAGAACAAGATCGTCAAGAAAATCGGAAATGCCGTAACGATGCTCTGCGGAAACAGGGTATAATTTTTCAATGCCGAGACTGTAAAAATCGAATATGTTTTTTTCCTGCTCTGCGCCGTCGATTTTATTTACTGCATAAAAAACAGGTTTTGTAACCGAGCGGAGAATTCCAACAATATCTTTATCAAAAGGAGAGATTCCATGCTTTCCATCAAGCAGAAGAACAATAACATCTGCGTCTTCAATTGCCTGCTTAACCTGGAAGCGTATCTGATGCGCAAAATCATCCTTATCTTCCAATGAAAATCCACCTGTATCAACAAGGGTAAACCCAATATCATTCCAGCTTGCATCACCATAAATTCTATCCCTTGTAACACCCGGGAAGTTATCTACAAGAGCGTCTTTTGATCTGGTTATACGATTGAAAAATGTCGATTTGCCCACATTGGGCCTGCCGACTATGGCGACAATAGGTTTCATGTGATAAATATCCTTTAACCTAAATTGAGCGATTTTTTACTCGATCTGCACCGAACTCTTGCGTATCAAGGATTCGCGAAAATCCTCGACATATCCACGGGTATGCCTGTGGTTTTCGCAAACCCTTATGCATCAAGATCTCGGCACATATCTTCGCAATAAATCGCTCAACTTAGGTTTAATCATTTTAGTTGTAATAAACCACAAATATATGATAATCGACCATCTTATATCTTTCAATAAAAAAGATTGATATACTCAACCTAAACAGCCTGAATAGTTTGGAAGTTATGATAATCCTTGGCATTGAAACGTCCTGTGATGAAACAGCCGCGGCAGTGGTGGTTGATGGCACAAAAATTTTATCTTCTATAGTGTCGTCTCAGATCGCAGTGCATCAGCCGTATGGCGGCGTTGTGCCTGAACTTGCTTCAAGGAAACATATTGAAGCCATTGTTCCGGTAGTCGATGAGGCCATCAGCGCTTCCAACATCGATGTAAAGCAACTTGATGCTGTTGCCGTGACCCAGGGCCCCGGGTTGATTGGAGCATTGCTTGTCGGTTTTTCCTTTGCAAAGGCATATGCTTTTGCCCTTGATATTCCATGGGTGGGTGTAAATCACCTTGATGGACATATTAATTCGGTCTTTTTAGAGCCTGACCCGCCTCCTTTTCCTTTTGTGGCGCTGTTGGCATCAGGCGGCCACACAGGCATCGCCCATGTTGTTTCCCATACTGAAATTGAGCTTATGGGACAAACCAGGGATGATGCTGCCGGAGAAGCATTTGACAAGGTTGCCAAGCTGCTTGGTCTTGGCTATCCCGGAGGAATCGTTATCGAGACACTTGCTAAAGACGGGGATCCGGGGAAGATTGATTTTCCCAGGACATATCTGGATAAGTCTGAATTTGATTTTAGCTTCAGCGGGATTAAGACAGCGGTAAGCCGGTATGTGAAGATTCACGAAGACGGCTATAAACAGCAGATTCCTGATATTGTAGCAGGATTTCAGGAATCAGTCATTGATGTTTTGTCATATAAGGTTATTAATGCCGCGATGGAAAAGGGCTGCGACCATATCGCTTTGGTTGGGGGTGTGGCGGCAAACAGCAGGTTAAGAGAAAGGGTAAAGCAGGATGCCGGCGAAAGAGGAATCATAGCTCATATACCATCTTTACATCTTTGCGGCGACAATGCGGCAATGATTGCCGCAATCGGTTACCATTATTTAAAAGACGGAAAGTTATCCGGCATGAATGATGATGTGTTTTCAAGAACAAAAATATCCGGGCCATAAAAATTTGATGGCGTCGTTAAAAGTCACTCCCCAAGTCATTGCGAGGAGTGCAACGACGAAGCAATCTCGTATTTTTAGACTTTTTAAGAGTTTATCAATCTTGACATAAAATAATATTCTTTTTATAATTCTAAATTATGGTTATTTTTTTCTTTAAAGGATGTTCATGCAGCTATTACCCAATCCGAAATAAAATGGGATAAAATAGGATGAAAAAAATTCTCATAGTTGATGACCAGTTAGACATAAGAAGATTGGTGGAGATAACGCTCAGCGTTGAAAATTACCGGATTATTCAGGCTGAAAGCGGGCAAGAGGCCATTAATATTGTGAAGGCTGAAAAACCTGACCTGATTATAATGGACATTACTATGCCAGGAGAAATTGACGGCCTGGAAGCTACTAGGATTTTGAAGAATGATCCTGAAACCAAAGGATGCCTCATAATTTTGTTAACCGCCAAAGGCCAGGAGAATGACAGAAAAAGTGGCTTTACTGCCGGTGCAAATGACTATTTTGTTAAACCTTTCAGCCCGCTGGAATTGATACAGAAAGTGGAAGAGGTGCTTAGATAGCCGAGTAGCATCACAAACCGGTTGGGAGACACGGGGCAAAAAAACTAAGTTGTTTTTGCCTAGTAGGGACTGAAAAAAATGAACATCGAACATCGAACGTCCAACATCGAACATCGAATGTGAAAAGATGAAGAAACAAAGGAATTACTTGCGTAATTGATATCTCCTCACGGCTTTGTTGTGGTCTTTTATATTTGTTGAAAACTTATGCGTCTGGTCCTTTTTTGAAACAAAATAAAGAAAATCAGTATCAGCAGGATATAGGGACGCTTCTATTGCTTTGATTCCAGGGTTTGCGATAGGGCCGGGTGGAAGTCCTTTAATTGTATATGTATTATAAGGAGTTTTGATGGCAAGATGCTTTCGTGTTATATTGCCGTCAAAATTCTTTAAACCGTAGATGACCGTGGGATCACTTTCAAGACGCATTCTTTTTTTAAAACGATTGTGAAAAACCGATGATATAACAGGCCGCTCAAAAGAAGCGCCTGTTTCCTTTTCAATAATCGATGCAAGTGTCACTATTTGGTGAATCGATAAATTAAGATCTTTTGCCCGTTTTTTCCATTCAGGATTAAATATTAACCTGAACCGCTCAACCATTGCGGCTATTATTTTTTCAGGTGTTATGCCTTTTGGGAAGTGGTAGGTCTCCGGGAAAAGATATCCTTCAAAGGTTTCAGCGTTAATTCCCTGCTTATGCACAAAGGATGAGTCTGTTGCCGCCTTTAAAAAGTCTTCTTTGGTCCCCAGTTTTGCTTTGGCAATAATTGATGCAACCTGTTTCAGGTTATAACCTTCCGGTATGGTTATTTTGTAAAGCCGGACCTTTCCGCTCGTCATTGTTTCCAGTATTTTTATCGGAGACATGGAGGAAGAAAGGAGGTATTCACCCGCCTTTATCTTTTTGTCGTAATCTTTGATGCGGGCCAGCAGCTTAAATTTAACCGGATTTTTTATAATACCTGTATTGTTCAGATAGTTGGCAATAGTCGAAAGGTTTTGGCCGGGCTGTATTACTGCAACCTTTTTTGAATCATCGGCATTTGCGCTTTTATCAGCATAAACTAAAAGATCAAGAAAGAGGCATGACAGGGCTGAAAAAGAGATAAATGCGGATATTAAAATGATAAACAGAAATTTCCTCAAGATAAATTTGCTCCGTATTTGCTGGTAAATATCAAACTACTTTAAGGGCCAAAATAAATTTTTAATTTGATAGAAATCAAGGGTGCGAAACTTGATGGCTTCGTAAAGTCCAAGAACATGTCATTGCGAGCGAAGCGAAGCAATCTCAAAGCATGTTAATAATCCACAAGATTGCCACGTCGCTTTGCTCCTCGCAATGACTTAGGAAATACCTTTATTTTTAACATCTGTAAATTGTTTAAGCTGTGAGAGAATATATCACAATGACGGAAAACAATCAATATCATGGTTTTGAACAGGGACCGATCAGACCGCCAAGTGAGGCATACAGCCTTCTTATACGCGTAACAAGGAACTGCCCATGGAATCGTTGCACTTTTTGCCCTGTGTATAAAGGTTCCCATTTTTCCATACGCAAGGTCGAGCATGTTAAAAAAGATATTGATTTGATTCACAGATATGTTGAGGCTTTGCAACAGATGGGCGGAGAATCCGGCCATATAAGTCGAATTGATGCCAATAAAATTGCAGAAAATATTAAACCGGTTGACCGGCAGGCTTTTTTCGCAGCATTGAATTGGTTCAATAACGGTATGAGTTCTATTTTTATACAGGATGCAAACAGCCTGTTTATTAAATCTTTCGACATGGCAAAGATTCTCTTGCATCTTAAAAAGCGATTTCCATGGCTAAAAAGAATAACATCTTATGCAAGATCTCATACAATTGCACGGATAAAGGAGGATGATTTAAATGCAATAAAGGATGCCGGCTTAAACAGAATACATACCGGGCTTGAGTCCGGCTCTGACCTTGTTCTTAAAATGGTCAATAAAGGGGCGACAAAGGAAACACATATTAAGGCGGGGATCAAGGTGAAAAATGCTGGAATAGAGCTTTCCGAGTATATAATGCCCGGTCTTGGAGGAAGAAGGTATTCTGATATTCATGCCCTGGAAACAGCCGATGCTTTAAACAGGATAAATCCCGATTTTATACGCATCAGAAGCCTGGCAATTCCAGGCAATATACCTCTTTTTGATGATTATAAGGCCGGTCGTTTTGAAAAATGCTCAGATCTTATGACGGCCAATGAGATTTTAATGTTTATTGAGAACTTAGAAGGCATTACAAGTATTATCAAGAGTGATCATATTCTGAATCTTCTTGAGGAGGTGGAAGGCGCTATGCCGGAAGATAAAGAGCATATGCTTTCTGTTATCCGATCCTTCCTGGCAATGAACCCGGAGCGTAGATGTCTGTATCAGGTTGGCAGGAGGCTTGGCCTGTTTCATTGTCTTGGCGATGTGAATAATGGTCGAAGGATGGCAAAGGTTGAAAAGATCTGCCATGAGCTTGGGATTACTCCTGAAAATGTTGATGAAACAATAGATGAGCTTACACAAAGGTTTATTTAGCGTTTGAACGAAAACTATCCAAAGCTGTCATTTCGAGCGGAGCGAGAAATCTTATAGTTATGCAACCAGACCAGAACGAACCTGCCGGGATATATTTTCATATCCCTTTTTGCGTAAAAAAATGTCCCTATTGTGATTTTTACTCGACGACCGATTTAGCGCTTAAAGAGGCATTTCTTAAAGCCTTGATGCGCGAGATGCGCATGCTTTGTGACTTTTCTTTCCTGTTTGACACAATCTATATTGGAGGAGGAACCCCTTCGGTCTTAACAGCAGAAGATATTGATAAAATAATTGAGACAACCAGACAGTTCTTTAAAATTTCGGCAGATGTTGAAATAACAGTGGAAGTAAATCCCGGCGCTGTGGATCAAGAGCGTTTTGCCGGCTATAAGAGCGCGGGAGTAAATCGAATTAATATAGGGGCGCAGTCGTTTCAGGGGATAAATCTTGAATTTCTTGGGCGGATTCATTCAGAAAAGGATATAATTCCTGCCGTAAAATGGGCTCGAAAAGCCGGCTTTGATAATATGGGGCTTGATCTTATTTACGGCATTCCGGGGCAGACAAGGAAATCCTGGCTTTTTGATTTGCAAAAGGCTGTTGACCTTAAGCCTGAACACCTCTCATGCTATATGCTTACCTATGAATCAGGCACCCCAATGGATAAAGACCGGCAGGAAGCAAGGTTTTGTCCTTTGCCTGATAACCTTGTAAGCGATATGTTTGTATCGACAATAGAGTTTTTAAGCGCAAATAACTACGTTCAATATGAGATATCAAATTTTGCGCTGGTCAAATCAAATAAAAGGGCAGATAAAAGGGCAGATAAAAGGGACAACATGTCTAAGCATAACAGAAAATACTGGTTGTCTGCGCCATATATCGGACTTGGTCCTTCAGCCCATTCATTTGTGGAGCCTGTGCGTTACTGGAACACCCGCAATGTGATAAAATATATCAAAGATGTCAATGAAGGCAGGCTTCCAATAGAGGGAAAGGAGGTTTTATCAAGGGAGCAACAGATGATAGAGGCGATTTCGCTTGGTTTGAGGATGACGGACGGAATTAAAACAGATGTTTTTGATAAAAAATTTGATGTAAGCTTTAAAAAAATATTTGCCGAAACAATAGCGTATCTTGAAGAAGACGGGTTAATCAGGCTAACTGAAAACCGATGCTCACTTACACGCAAAGGAATGCTGTTTGCAGACAGCATAACTTCCATGCTGATATGAGATTCTCTCCTCTCATTTCATGCTATGGATAGAGTTCGGGATACAGCTTTTTGTTACATTCAGGGCAGATGCCATGGCTGAATACAGTTTCAGAATGGCTGCTGATATAAGCCTCAATTTCATTCCAATAACCTTTGTCATCGCGTATTTTTTTGCAGTTAGCACATATCGGGAGCATGCCGCTTAAGGTCTTGACTTCAGCCATGGATTTTTTAAGTTCCTCGATCAGTGTTTCACATTTGTCTTCTAATGCCATCTCTTTGTTGACTATCGTAAGACAACCTAAAGATAATTTAATACGGTCCTCTTCATAGATTTCTATTGCAGCCTGATCTTTTACCCAAATCTCCCTTCCGGAATTAAGGGAAATTTTGTAAACTGCCTCAACCTTTCTGGTTGTTTGGCCCTCTTCCCTGAGAGCTTTCCTTTGGTCTCCCAACTCCGCCCCCTGGATGGATTCTTTTTTGACGTCTTTATCAAAAACCGGGCTTTTGTAGATGCGGCGCTCGATTACGTTATTGCGCATGATATCGGCAGCCATCGAAGCCGGACAGCCGAGAAGCCGCAACAGCCGCCTGCTGGCAAATTCATACCAGATAAACGAATCGTCTTCTCCCCAGGCTGAGATGTAGGGGATGGCAGGGTTGCCGGTTTCATCAAATGCCCGAAATCTGACTACACACTCAGTCACTCGGGTTTTCAGAAACGCGCTGTAATCACCTTGTAAAATTTGACCTGTATAATTGTCAGGCAGCTCCTGTCGGATATTATTAACTGTCATAATTATTAACCTAAACCGTCCCACGGCTTTGGGCATCAGAGTGAATGCGATTGTTGGGCACTGGATCCAACTGATGCAACTGTTTTAATCTTATATAGCTCGTCCTTCATCCTATGCTCAGCATACCACAAATCATATGCTTGCTGCATGCGCAGCCTGGACCATTTCCGGCAAACTTGCCAATTCTAAGCGCCATATCAATTGTAATTGAGACGAGTTTGGGGACGCCCTTTACATTTCCACATTTGGGCTTAAGGATCGATGAGATTGTAGCCCTTTTATTGTACTATTGTCTCCCCTCGCTTTACCGACTGACTCACCCCGGCCAATGAGAGATTCAATCGCCTTGCTATTT
>JAUWQO010000099.1 GCA_030610995.1 Desulfobacterales bacterium | reverse complement strand
TAATAGAGATGCTTGCGTATTAAGGATTGAAGGATTAAAGGATTAGAGGAATTGAAAAAAATGAACATCGAACACCCGCCTGCCATGCAAAGTACTCAGGGTCAGAATAATAATTGCAGCACTAACATCAACGTTATAAGCACTACAGAGAATCTGCACAAAGGCATTGCGGGCAGGTCGAACGTCCAACATCGAATATTGAATTAGAAAAGCTGTTGGAATAACCTGCCCGCCATTGCCATGCATGCCGACATACAGGCAGTGTGCTGTGACAGGCGTTGGCAGGCGGGTTTGAGGAGCGGAGCGACATCATTATTCGACGTTCAATGTTCGATGTTCGACCTGCCCGCAATGCTTTTGGGTGGGCTTGGTAGAAGGTCCTCGTGTCTCGGCCCGGCGACAACGATCATACCACTATCGTTTGTGATGCATGGCAGGCGGGTGTTGGACGTTCATCTTTTAAAACAACTCCGTATGGCATAAATGCAACCTGTGAACGTTTACAAAATAACTTAGCGCTTATGGGATCAGGTTGAAGTAATCCTTTAATCTTTAACACCTAACACCTAAAATATCGCTATGAATATCATAACCACACAACTTGAAGATGTCGTAATCATTGAACCCGAGGTATTTAGAGATAGCCGCGGTTTTTTCATGGAGACCTATAATCAGGATAGATACAAAGAGGCCGGTATTGCCGGTATCTTTGTTCAGGATAATCTTTCATATTCGGTGAAAGGCACCCTGAGGGGGTTGCACTTCCAGGTAAAGCGGCCCCAGGCAAAACTTGTACAGGTCGTCACAGGTGAAATATTTGACGTGGCTGTTGATATCAGGCAAGGTTCGTCAACATTCGGCAAATGGGCGGGCGTTTATCTATCGGAAAAAAATAAACGCCAGTTGTTTATACCTGAAGGCTTTGCGCACGGTTTTTGCGTGATCAGTAAAACAGCCCATTTTTTATACAAATGCTCCGATTTTTACTTTCAGCATGACGAAGGGGGAATTGTCTGGTCCGATCCGGATATAGGCATTGACTGGCCGGTTAAGGACCCGATTATTTCAGAAAAGGATAAACAGCTTCCCCGTCTTTCAGGGATTAGAGGATTAGAGGATTAAAGGATTAGAGGATTAAAGGATTAGAGGATTAAAGGATTAGGGCATTAATTAACAATTAACAATTGATTATTAACTATGGCAAAAGGCGATGATATTCAGGAGAGAAAAAATAATCAATAATCAATTGTTAATAATTAAAGTGGGTATGCAGTTAACTCAAGTTTAAAGCAAGTATCTGGCTGAATATATTAGCAATTTTCAGCCCTGCGTTTTTATTCAACAAATGTCCAAATACTTTTTGAATTCAAGGAGTTAAAGGCAGGCAGGTTGAGTTAACTGCATACCCAGTATAATTAATTGTTAAATTAGTGCGTAGGAGAAAAACATTAAAATCTTAGTAATTGGATCAGAGGGACAACTTGGATGGGAGATTCAAAGACAGGGCCAATTCTTTGGTTTTGAGATAATCGGCGTTGATCTTCCTCAAGTAGATATAACAAACATAATCCAGGTGGAAAAGGCCCTGTCCGCTTATCAGCCGGTTCTTATAGTTAATGCCGCCGCTTACACGAATGTTGACAAGGCGGAATCTGAAGCGGATCTCTCTTTTGCGGTAAACAGGGATGGGCCGGACAATCTTGCCAGAGCTTGCGCAAATGCAAAGCTGCCGTTTATTCATAT
Source organism: Desulfobacterales bacterium (assembly GCA_030610995.1). Classification (GTDB taxonomy): domain Bacteria; phylum Desulfobacterota; class Desulfobacteria; order Desulfobacterales; family ETH-SRB1; genus Desulfaltia. The sequence continues at coordinate 8,674 of JAUWQO010000099.1, read as the reverse complement.
ATCTACCGATTATGTCTTTGACGGTCAAAAAAAGAGCCCCTATATTGAGACGGATCAGGTCTCTCCCCTTGGTGTGTATGGCAAAAGCAAGGAACAAGGGGAAAAAAGGGTTCGCCTCCAAACAAAGGAGCATATTATTTTGCGCACCTCATGGCTGTATGGTGTGCATGGAAATAATTTTGTGAAAACCATGCTGAGGCTCGGCAGGGGAAAAAAGACCTTAAAGGTTGTGAGTGATCAATACGGCTCTCCAACCAGCGCCGCGGATCTGGCGGAAGCTGTTTTGACAATTGCCAATCTAATAATAAGCTCTTCCAAAATTAACTCTGGAATTATTTGGGGAACTTACCATTATTGCGGACAGGGTATAACAACCTGGCATGAGTTTGCGAAAAGAATATTTGAAATTGCCGGCAGGCATGATGCAATGAAAGTAGAAAAAATAGAATCCATCAAAACCATTGACTATCCGACTTTGGCAAAAAGACCTCTTTTCTCCGGCCTTGATTGCTCTTTGATAGAAAAGAGTTTTGGAATCAAAGCCAAACCATGGCAGGAGAGCCTGAAAGTCACCATTGATCGTATCTTTGCCCAGAATTAAAAACTCTTACTACAGAGGCCACAGAGACCACCGAGATTTTTTATAAAAGAAAATGGGTTTCTCTGTGATCGAGTGCAATACAAAAAAGTGATAAGATATAAGACATTAAATGGGTAGCTTTTTTGAATATCGAATGTCGAACAGGGAATAATGAATGTCGAAGGTATGCAGAGAATTTGACCTCGAGGAACGGCTGATCGATTTTGCTGTACGTGTTATCAGAACAGCAGAGTCGTTGCCGAAAACAAAAATTGGAAATCATATTTCCGACCAGCTTATTCGTAGTGGGACATCACCAGCTCCAAATTATGGTGAAGCCCAAAACAAGACTTCGTAATTCGACATTCCCTGTTCGACATTCGACATTAAATCAGTATGTTCAATGGCTAAAGATATTATCATCAATGATGCAACTTTTTTGTATTGCACCCTCTGTGATCTCTGTGATTTCTGTGTGCTCAGTGGTGAAAATGGTAAAAAAGACAAAAAATAAGGTCGAGCTTCTTGCTCCGGCAGGCAATTTTGAAAAGTTTGAAATTGCCATGCATTATGGAGCTGATGCTGTCTATCTTGCGGGCAAGGATTTCAGCCTCAGGAACCTGTCTGAGAATTTTACCTTTGATGAACTTCAAAAGGCTGTGAAGATTGCGCACAGCAGAAATGTTAAAATATATGTGGCATGCAACATATACTCCAGAAATTACGAACAGCAGGCCATTAGCGATTATCTTCATAAAATCTGTGAAATTTGTCCTGATGCTGTCATAGTTTCCGATCCGGGAATTTTTCTTGAGGTGCGGCGCATCATGCCTCAAATACCTGTGCATCTCAGTACCCAGGCAAACACAACCAATTATAAAGCTGTTTTGTTCTGGCAAAATCTTGGCGTAAAAAGAGTAAATGTCGCAAGAGAACTCTCCTTAAAAGAGATAAAGGAGATCGCCATGCGCGGCTCGGCGGAGGTTGAGGCCTTTGTGCATGGGGCCATGTGTATCTCCTATTCAGGAAGATGTCTTCTCAGCAGTTTCATGGCTGACAGGGACAGCAACCGCGGGCTTTGTTCCCACCCGTGCAGATGGAAATATTCGGTTGTTGAAGAGTTAAGGCCCGGCAAATATATGCCTGTATTTGAGGATGACCGTGGTTCGTATATCTTCAACTCAAAAGATTTGTGTATGATAGAACATATTCCTGAAATGATCGAATCAGGAATAGACTCCTTAAAAATAGAAGGGCGGATGAAAGGAATCAATTACATTGCCTCTGCCGTAAAGGCATACAGGGCGGCGATCGATTCATATTATGCTGATCCAATGGGTTACAAAGTAAAGGATGAGTGGATAAAAGAGCTTGCCGGCATTAATAACCGGGGCTATTGCACAGGTTTTTATTTTGGTGATCCGGAACAGGCATCTCCAAATTATAAAAAGGTCAACCCGTCAAACGGGCGTTTGTTTATCGGCAAAGTATGTGAAAGCAATGGTAGCAATGGCGTGAATGTTGAGGTGCGGAATAAATTTTACAAAGGGGATCTTGTCGAAATCCTGAGCAGAAAAGGGCCTGTTATGCAGGATAAAATAGATGCTATTTTCGATGAAAACAGCCGGCCTTTATCACATGCTCAACCCGGAAGCAGTGTAACCATCGACATCACCACAAAATGCTGTCCAAATGATCTGATAAGAAAAGTGGTAACCGTTCACGGTTTGATATAGGAAACTGGAAAGTAGAAATTAGGAAGAATTGAAATGAGTTTACGAGTTGGATGTCTACAAACTTGCGGAAGTGTTATCAGATATGATATAGTACACAGCATGAATGCTAAATTTCCAATTTCCAATTTCAACGTTCCATGAACAGTTACAAAAATTGGAATAAAAAATGGAAGCGAAAAATAGAAAAAAAGCGCTCATTTTATTTATACTCATTGCAGGGGTTGTATTCGGAGCTATTGCTGGAGCAATTTTAGCAATAACCAGCGATTTTCCCCAGATACGATCCCTTGAAACATACAAACCGCCCGCTGTAACCCGTATATATTCGGCTGATAAAAAGGTTCTTGCGGAACTTTTTGTTGAAAAAAGGGATCCTGTGCCGCTGAAAGATATTCCCTTTTTCCTTAAAGAGGCCATAATCGCCACAGAAGACAGGAACTTTTACAAACACAGCGGCGTTGATCTAAAAGGAATCCTGAGGGCGGCAATGAAGGATATCCTGGCGAGAGAGTTTGTTGAAGGGGCCAGCACAATCACGCAGCAGCTTGCAAAGACACTCTTTTTAACACCACAAAAAACCCTTATGCGGAAAATCAAGGAAGCTGTTTTGGCCTTTCAGCTTGAACGGCGCTATACAAAAGACGAGATACTTCAGATGTACTTAAATCAGGTATACTTTGGAAGCGGCGCATACGGCGTGGAATCTGCCGCAAGAATATTTTTTGGAAAGGCCGCAAAAGATCTGGGTTTATCCGAATGCGCGTTGATAGCTGCTATGCCCAAGGCTCCTTCGAGGTATTCCCCTCTAATTAACAAGGAGCTTGCATTAAAACGCAGAAACATTGTCCTTAAACAGATGAAGGATACAGGCATAATCACTGCATCAGTCTGTGATAAAGTTCTAAAAGAACCGGTTATTGCCGGGAAACAAAATAGAAAAGAGTCTGGAGCCGGTTACTTTGTTGAGTATGTTAAAGGTTCTCTGGAAGAGGTTATAGGCTCGTCAAGGCTCTATAAAGGCGGGCTTACAGTTTATACAACACTTTCTTTTAAGCTTCAGAAGGCGGCTGAAGATGCTGTTGCAAATGGGCTGATTGCTCTTGAAACAAGGATGAAAAGCCGCGGAATAAAAGACCTTTATCCTCAGGGGGCGCTTATAGCGCTGGATGTGCGGACAGGCGCTATTCTTGCAATGGTTGGCGGCAGGGACTTTTCCAAAAGCCCTTTTAACAGGGCTGTAAGCGCCAGAAGACAGCCAGGTTCGGCATTTAAACCGGTTATTTACGCTTGTGCAATTGAGAAGGGTTTTCCGCAAAGCATGATGATACTCGATGCTCCTGTAGCCTTTAAAGGGGCAAAAAACGGGAAGGACTGGACTCCTGAAAACTTTTCCAAAAAGTATATGGGAGAAATAACTTTAAGAACAGCCCTTGCTGTTTCAGAAAACATACCTGCGGTCAGACTCACAGAGATGCTGGGCTCTAATTCCGTAGCGCGCTTTGGTCACAGTCTCGGCATTGAATCTCCGCTTTCCCCGGATCTGTCCCTGGCTTTGGGCACATCGGAAACAACCCTTATTGATTTAACTTCTGCCTATGCTGTTTTCCCAAACAGGGGGGAAAGAATAGAGCCGTTTGGCGTAAATGAAGTGCATGACGGCAACGAACGGATTGTCTGGCAGGTAAAGTCTCAAAAAAGAGCAGTCATGTCACGCGCGGGTGCAGCCATAATGACAGATATGCTGAGCAGTGTTATTCAAGAGGGCACCGGCAGGAAAGCACGTGTTATCAGACGTCCTGTAGCTGGAAAAACCGGGACTACAAACCAATACAAGGACGCTCTTTTTATAGGGTTTTCTCCGTCAATTGCTGCAGGAGTGTGGGTTGGCAGGGATGTATATAAAAGCCTCGGAAATCTGGAAACAGGATCCAGAGCAGCTCTTCCAATATGGATTGAATTCATGACTCAGGCGCTAACAGACAGCCCCTTTCAATATTTTGATATTCCGGATGATGTAGTAAAGGTGCGCATCGATCCTATAACCGGCCTGCGCGCATCCGATAATTCGACACGCACGGTAACAGCCCTTTTTAAAAAAGGAACAGAACCAAGAAAGCGCTAAGTTGTTTTTGCCCAGTAGGGACTGAAAAAAATGAACATCGAACATCGAACGTCCAACATCGAATGTTGAATGGGAAAAGATAAGGGAAAAGATGAACATCGAACATCCAATGTCCAACATCGAATGTTGAATTGGAAAAGCTGTTGGAATAATTTGAGGAGCGGAGCGACATCATTATTCGACGTTCGACGTTCAATGTTCGATGTTGGATGTTCATCTTTTAATATGTTCGACATTCTGCGGTTTCTTGTTCTGCGGTTCAAAATCCCTAACACCTAAACACCCACTTATTGATCTTGACTTAAAAACCATAAATTGTAATAAAAGTAAAAACTCAAAAAATTACTTAACACCTAATACTGATGGCCTCGTAAAAAGTCGAAACTACTCGGTTATTGTCATTCCCGCGAAGGCGGGAATCCAGTAAGTTCAATTAGTTATAGACCCCCGCCTTCGCGGGAGTGACGTATAAAAGGACTTTCAAATAACTAAATCATAACCTTTTGATATGATTGACAAGTTATTTTCGGTTACAGTGCCGCAGAGCGGCATGACATAGCTTTTTACGAATTCATCAACACTCTACAGGAGTTATTATGAAGCGAAATTATTGTTTGTTACTCTTCAGTTTTTTTGTTTTATTTATGCTCAGCGAAAGTTCTGCCATTTGTCAGGGATGGACAGATATCAGGATACGTCTTCTTCCTGATTCCAGCTTTGCAGTTATTGAAGCAAAGCCTGGCGAGAAAATCAGGCATTGCCCACATCATGATCTCAACGGCAAGATTGATGAAGAACAACTGATATATGTGTTGGGAACCCTTGACCGTGAGACATGGCTTGATCCGGCTAATGAGCAGGTTGCCGGAAAGCATCTGAAGAATCACTATGATAAGTTTATTGCAAAGGTGATGAAAAAAGGCCTGCAGGATCCGGTGAACATCAACAGGGCAAAGCTTACCCAACTGGTAGCCCTTCCTCAAATAGGCCCGGTATTGGCGGTAAAGATTGTGGAATATAAAGAAACACATGGCCTGTTTCAAACCATTGAAGACATAAAAAAGGTAAAAGGGATAGGCGTCGGCGTTTTTAATGCTATTAAGCACTATATTATTGTTAATTAGGTTCAGGATACAGAGATTAGAGGATTAGGAGATTAACTTTAAAAAGTGTTGAGTGTTAAGTTCAAAGAAAAGGATTTGAACCGCAGAACCGCAGAATAATGAACCGCAGAATGTCGAAGTGCTTGAATACTTCATAATTCGACATTTCTTGTTCGATATTCGATATTTAGATAGAGGTTCAGGGTTCAATGGTTCATATCGGTTCTGATCTCTGACTTCTGATCTCTGACTTCTGACCTCTGACTTCTGACTTCTGGCCTCTGACTTCCGGCATTTAACTTTTTCGTGTTTTCGTGATTAAATTTTTTTAATAAAGTTTCTCTGTGTTCTCCGTGAGCTCTGTGGTGAACACTTAACCCTTAACACTTACTTCGACATACAAAAATGAAAAAAGCATTAATTACAGGAATTACCGGTCAGGACGGCGCTTATCTTGCCGAATTACTTTTAAACAAGGGATACGAGGTTCATGGAATAAAACGTCGTTCTTCTCTGTTTAATACTCAAAGGGTGGATCACCTTTACCAGGATCCTCATGAAAAAGACCGTAGATTTGTCCTTCACTATGGCGATCTTACCGACGCGGGCAATCTTATCCGCATCATTCAGGAAGTCCGGCCCGATGAAATTTACAACTTGGCGGCGCAGAGTCATGTCCAGGTTTCCTTTGAAATCCCCGAATATACCGCAAACACAGACGCCCTTGGGACATTGCGTATTCTGGAAGCTATTCGGATGTTAGGGCTTGAGAAAAAAACAAAATTCTACCAGGCATCCACATCAGAACTTTACGGCAAGGTGCAAGAAAGTCCTCAAAACGAACTCACCCCTTTTTATCCCCGCTCTCCTTACGCCTGCGCCAAGCTCTATGCTTACTGGTGTACGGTGAACTACAGGGAGGCTTACGGCATTTATGCCTGCAACGGCATTCTCTTTAATCATGAATCGCCGATACGGGGCGAAACCTTTGTAACACGCAAGATAACCAGAGCTGTTGCGCGCACAGCTCTTGGCCTTAATGATTGCCTGTATCTTGGAAATCTTGATGCAAAGCGTGATTGGGGCCACGCCAAGGATTTTGTTCAAGTGCAGTGGCTTATGTTACAGCAGGATGAACCCGAGGATTTTGTTATTGCAACAGGAGAGCAGCATACGGTAAGAGAGTTTTGTGAAATGGCCTTCGCGAAAATCGGCATTAAACTCGCATGGAGCGGGCAGGGTGTTGATGAAAAAGGCATTCTGGCTGAAATAGTTCCTTCGCAGAGCATGGAAAAATATAAGGCATACAGCAAGCTTCAAGAACTGAAAAAGGGGCAGGTTATGGTTTCAATTGATCCACGCTACTTTCGCGCCACCGAGGTTGAGACATTGCTTGGAGATCCGTCAAAGGCGCGCAAAAAGCTTGGCTGGAAGCCCGAGATTACATTTAAAGACATGATTCATGAAATGGTTGAACATGATCTTGACGAAGCTGCGCGGGAAGCCATCTGCCATAAAAACGGTTTTCCATTCCCCTCAAGTTGCGAAGCAAATATGTGATGAAAAAAAATTCCTTAATATATATAGCCGGCCATACCGGCCTTGTCGGTTCCGCGCTTGTCCGCAAGCTTAAGGAAAAAGGTTTTTCAAATCTTGTTACACGCAGTCATGCGGAGCTGGATCTTATACGGCAATCAGATGTAGAAGCCTTTTTTCAGGAAAAGAAACCTGAATACGTATTTTTAGCTGCCGCAAAGGTCGGTGGCATACTTGCCAACAATACCTATCCTGCCGAGTTCATATACACCAACCTTGCAATTCAGACCAATATTATTCACGCAGCATGGAAAGCAGGGGTAAAGCGTCTGTTATTTTTAGGTTCTTCATGCATTTATCCCAGGGACTGTCCTCAGCCGATGAAAGAAGAGTATCTGCTCACAGGCCCGCTTGAACCCACCAATGAACCTTATGCGGTGGCCAAGATTGCCGGCATAAAAATGTGTGAATCTTACAATCGCCAGTACGGCACAAATTATATTGCGGTTATGCCCACCAATCTTTACGGGCCAAACGATAATTTTGACCTGGAAACCAGCCATGTTCTTCCGGCCATGATCCGCAAGTTTCATCTCGCCAAACTGGCTGTTAATGGCGACCGGGAAGAAATAAAAAAGGATCAGGCTTGCTTTGGCCCTATTCCGGAAGATATGGCTATGGCCAATCCTGTTATCGTAAGCCTCTGGGGCAGTGGAACCCCATGCAGGGAGTTTCTCTACGTGGATGATGTTGCTGATGCGTGCGTATTTATAATGAATCTGAATGAGAAAAATTTTGCTTCCCTGCTTGCCTCCCGCCCTCCTGCACTGATAAATATAGGTTCAGGCAGGGAGATTAGTATAAAGGAATTGGCATTGCTTATAAAGGATATAATTGGATTTGAGGGGAACGTAGTATTTGATAAAACCAGGCCTGACGGCACGTTGCAAAAACTGCTGGATGTTTCCAGGCTAACCGCTCTTGGATGGAAAGCAAAGATTTCACTTAAAACCGGAATAAGCAGTACTTACGACAGCTATCTTAATCCTTAACTTAAGAAGACTCGCATGCGCGCACTGCGATATTTTTACCACGAAGAACACGAAGGACACGAAGAATGGAATTTGATGAATTGTCAAATCAAGTGATTGGATGCGCATTAGAGGTACATCGGAATTTAGGCCCTGGTTTGCTTTGAATCGACTTACGAGCAGTGCCTGGCGTACGAAATGAAAGCCGCAGGCATGGCATTCAAATTACAATATCCACTTCCTGTGCAATACAAAAGTATTAAGCTTGATTGTGGTTACAGAATTGACCTTTTAGTTAATGAGGCCATTATCGTTGAGTTAAAAAGTGTGGATAAAATTCTTCCTATCCATCAAGCTCAATTGCTTACATATATGAAATTAGCCGACATATCTATTGGCTTGTTAATAAATTTCGGCCTGTGCGATTAGATAATTTTCAAGTCCCCTCTAATAAGAGGGGATTTAGGGGTGTGTTCATATGATATGCTGCTACATCCTTTTACACACCCCGTCCGCTTCGCGTCCACCCCTCTTGTTAGAGGGGATTTGAGAGGAAGGACGGGATT
>JAUWQO010000039.1 GCA_030610995.1 Desulfobacterales bacterium | reverse complement strand
ATAATTTCTGCACATATTGCATCGTCCCTTATGCGCGGGGGCAAAGCCGGAGCATGCCCCTGGAAATGGTATTAGAAAATATTAGACGGCTCTCTAAATCAGGTTGCCATGAAGTTGTCCTGTCAGGCATACACCTTGGCTGTTACGGAATTAATCTTTTGCCTGAAACCAGCCTTGCGGAGCTGTTAAAATGTATTCATGAGACAAGAACTATTAAGCGTGTGCGCCTAAGTTCAATAGAGCCCGATGAGCTTAATGACGATATAATAAAAATAGTGGCTGATTCAGATATATTTTGTAATCATTTCCATATTTCTCTGCAAAGTGGAGATGATCTTATCTTAAAAAGAATGCACAGGCATTATTCACGGTCTTTTTTCAGAGACATGGTGAGTAGAATTCATGAAATGATTCCGGATGCTGCAATAGGTGTTGATGTTTTGATAGGATTTCCAGGCGAAACCGAGAAAGCTTTTGAGAATACATATTCATTAATTAAAAAACTACCCGTAACCTATCTGCATGTTTTTCCGTTTTCCGCCCGCAAGGGTACGCCTGCAAACGGTTATCCTGACAAGGTTCCGGCACAGGTGATCAAGGACAGGTGCCTGAAGATGCGAGAAATCGGAACTAATAAGAAACTGAAGTTTTACAAAAATTTAATCGGGGAAGAGGTGGAACTCTTAATAGAAGGCACACGATCAAGATCTACAGGTCATTTGAAAGGAATAACTTCAAACTATGTTCCTGTTTTTGTAAGTGGTGAAAATAAACTTAAGAATTGTATTGTTCAGGCCAGAATTAATAAATTATACAGTAAAAATGCTGTTTTTGGCAGAGTCTTATAATTGATGGTCTCGTAAAAAGTCCCGAAATCGTCATGCCGGACTTGATCCGGCATCCAGAACGCATTGAATTTACTGGATAGCGCTAACGGTTAGCGCTTTCGCTTCACTATGTGTCACTTCGTGTCACTACGTGTCCGGCTGGAGTTTATCCCGCACTTGATGCGGGGCCGGAATGACGGAAAAGAGAACTTTTCGACTTTTTACGATGCCATCAATATTAATTGGCAACTTTTTTTGAGGAAAGATCCTGAACAGAATTAACCAGATCCTTAAGTGGGAAAGGTTTTGCGAAAACAGTATCAAATTCGCTGTTCTCACAAAGCCAGGGTGTTCCAGAAAAACCTATGATCGGAGTATATGGTCTACCGGAATTGCGTATGTGCTTAACAACATGATTACCATTTACTCCCGGCATCAGCATGTCGGTGATGACCAGATCAAAGCAACCATCGTCAAACTTTTTAATTCCCTCTTGTCCGTCCGGGGCAATTTCAACCTTGAAACCAGCTCTCGTTAATGCCAACCGAACTATATCAAGAATCATATCTTCATCATCAATAACTAAAATATGGTGCATAGTATAACCATGTGAGTTGTTTAAGGAAACCTTTAAAAAATGTTCAAGTTTGAGCAGATCACCATGAACTTACATTTAGAGACCTTTGAATAACCGCTGTTTTAGTCATTGCGAGGAGTAAAGCGACGAAGCAATCTCGTGGCTTATCAACAGGTTGTGAGATTGCTTCGCTTCGCTCGCAATGACAATATTGGTGTTTTGCAAAGGTCTCATTTATGGAGCCGAAACATGAGATGTGTAAATAAGGGATCAGTTTAATTGTGTCAAACCGAAAGAAAAGGATTTAGATCAAAGTTATAAACAAGTTATTAACAAAACATATATTCTTGGTATAGTTAACTATTCTTCAGCATTAGTTGCTAACCATTCAAAAAAACATCCTTTTTTGAACTTAGCCTTTTCTTAATGATTTCAAATAGATGCTGCATAATACCAAGTTTTGAACAATTTGAACACAAGGAATTTTCTTTGAAAATCTCACGAAATCTTTGATTTTCATTAAAAGATACTGCAACATTGTCATAAATTCTCGTGTCCAAAATAAGGTTTCTATCAACTGATTGAAAACTCATTGTATTTTTATGGGTTTTCTGCATTCCCGTTTTCATCCGCTCCGCCAAAGCACTCTGGCGGACTTTGGCGGATTTATTACCAGAACTTATTGAGAAGTTTTTTTAACCCTACAACGACACTTGTCATTTCGACCGAAGGGAGAAATCTTTAACTATTTGTTTTATAATAAGATTTCTCGTCGCTTCGCTCCTCGAAATGACATCCAAAATGGTAAGTGACGTTGTAGGATTAATATTTAGGAGATTTTTTTGCTAATGAAGGAATGGAATGGGTTTCAAGAAAGGCATCTAAAATGAAAAATTACCATGATGTCTCTTATTATGGTGCCGAAGGGGAGACTCGAACTCCCACAGGCATACACCCACTAGACCCTGAACCTAGCGCGTCTACCAGTTCCGCCACTTCGGCACAAAAATAAAATGATTGATTTCCCAATAAAATTAATTTAACTAAGTTCTTTTTTGTTTGTTGTCAAGATTTATTGACGGTTTTCTCTGTGATCTCTGTGCGCTCCGTGGTAAAAATGAAAGGTTGGGAAAAATTAAAAATGCAAGTCCTCGAACATATTGAAAAGATTGATCATCCATACAAAAATGCCGCTATTACCATCGGAAATTTCGATGGTGTGCATATAGGGCATCAAGCCCTTTTTCATAAGGTGATTGAAAAGGCCGAAGAGCTTGACGGAACATCTATTGCCATGACCTTTGAACCTCATCCAATCAGGGTGTTAAAACAAAACAACCATCCACCCCTTATAACCCTGTATGAACAAAAAGTAGAGCTCATCGCAAAAGCCGGAATTAATATTCTTATTTGTATACCCTTTACACGGAAATTTGCCTCAATACCGGCAAAGGAATTTATAGAGAAAATTCTGGTTGATCGTATCGGCATGAAAGCCATTGTTGTTGGGGAAGATTATACTTTTGGCAAAAACCGTGAAGGTAACCTTGATTTACTTAAAACATATGGCAAACAAATCGGTTTTGAAGTAATCGTTGTCAGGGGAATTCAGATATCAAACAATTCAGAAGATAAAATTAGCAGCACCAGGATACGTGAGCTTATATCAGAGGGAAGAGTCGCTGAATCCCAAAAATTTTTGGGCAGACATTACCAGATAAGGGGCACAGTTATGGCAGGGCGAGACAGAGGGGGCAGGCTCCTCGGCTTTCCTACCGCCAATATAAAGCTTTATGATGAACTCAGCCCTAAAACCGGTGTCTATGCGGTTACCGTTGAATGCAAAGGGAGTAAATATAAAGGGGTTGCCAATATCGGATACAGCCCGACTTTTGATGACCGCATCTTTACGGTTGAGGCTCATATCCTCGACTTTAATGATGATATATACGGGCAGAAAATCCGCGTAAATTTTATAAAGCGGCTCAGAGATGAAAAAAAGTTTTTAAATATTTCAGAATTATCAAAACAGATCAAAAAAGACATAGATAAAGCGCGCGATATCCTTTCATTATAACTACAGACCTCGTTAAGTAGTTAAATAGTTGAGTGGTTAAGTGGTTGGTATCATGATAATATATTGATTTTGCCCGAAAATTGGACATTTGTTGTTTTTAGAATTATCAGTAAATAGTTTCCTACTCAACCATTTGACGATATCTGAACTATGAAAAAAAACGTCAAAATTTCTCTGGCTTTGGGAATATTATTGTCCTCCTTAGCCCTTTATCTATCCTTTAGAAATGTTCCGTTTGCCGATCTTGCAACTTATCTGACAACAATAAATTACTTTTGGATAGTACCATCTGTATTTATCGCCCTGATTAGTTTTTTTATAAGAACCCTTAGATGGCAGTATATCCTTGGGGCGGCACACACAATAAGCTTTTGGCAGGCATTTCATCCCATGATGATTGGCTTCATGTTAAACTGCATCCTTCCAGCCAGGATCGGCGAGTTGGCAAGGCCGGCAATTCTGCAGAAAAAGGATAATATTCCATTTTCTACCGGTCTAGCAACCGTTGCCGCTGAAAGGTTGTTTGACATAATTCTTCTGATAATACTTGCAATAATTGTGTTTGCATTTGTTCATATAGATCCGGCGCTTGATATTTCCTTCGGCAAGTATCATCTAAACAGAGAAACACTGATAACTATTGGAGCAGGCATGTTTAAGCTGAGCGCGGCCTTAATTACCGGAGTAATAATAATCAGCTTTTCCGCTACCCAAAAGGTTATAAAAAGATTGATCATGGCATTGCCGGCTATATTTTTTTTTGCCGGCAGTGGTTTTAAAAACCGGATGCAGGAAAAAATTTGCACGCCTCTTATAGGTTTTTTAGAAAATTTTGCCTTAGGTTTTGTTCTGATTAAAAATCCAAAAAAGGTGGGTATTTGCATTGTGCTGTCAACTATTATCTGGAGCCTTGCAGCTCTTTCATATTATGTAATGGCCCTTGGCTGTCCAGGCATACGGCTTTCATATTTTGAGATCATAGCGGTCATGATAATTATCTGTCTATTTATAGCTCTTCCGTCCGTACCCGGTTTCTGGGGGCTCTGGGAAGCAGGAGGAGTGTTTGCCCTGTCTCTTTTCGGGATTTCGGCAAAGGAAGCCCTCGGCTTTACACTTGTAAACCATATAATTCAAATGGTTCCTGTAATAATTATCGGCTTGGTATCTGCAATAATAATGGGTGTTAATGTATGGCAGTTGTCTTCTTGTAATGAATATGAAAAAAGGTAACCGTTCACGGGCAACAATTGCTTTGACTTGTAAATAGAGTAGCCCCCGCCGTGGCGGGGCTTGAAACTTGAAATTGGAAAATAGAAATTAGGGAGAGATGGAACGAGTTTACGAGTTGGATGTTTACAAACTGGCAGAAGCGCTATCAGATATGGTCTGGCACGACACAGTACAAAAGCATGAAGGCCAAATTTCCAATTTCTATTTTCCAATTTCAACGTTCCGTGAACGGTTACGAAAAAAGTAATTAATTGATGAATTCAACACTTATTATATTAACATATCCGGATAAATTTCTCGGTCAATCCGCAAAACCTGTAGAAAATATCGATGGCACAATCCAGAATATGATTGAAGACATGTCTTCCACCATGTATGAAGCTCCCGGCGTGGGACTGGCTGCGATACAGGTGGGGTTTGACCAAAGTATTATCCTTTACGACATTTCGCCAAGGGATGAAAAGCGGTCTTTACATGTTCTTATAAATCCAAAAATTATCTCCAGCGAAGGGACTACTATTTCCGAAAACGAAGGGTGTCTGAGCGTTCCTGATTTTAGGGCCGATGTAAAACGTTCAGCCTCTATTCTGGTTGAAGGGTTTGACAGGAAAGAGAAACCATTGAGAATAGAGGCCCATGGACACCTTGCCGTTGTCTTGCAGCATGAAATTGATCATTTAAACGGCATCTTATTTATAGACCAGATAAGCAGTTTAAAAAGAGGTCTTTATAAAAGACATATCAAAAAGATATTAAGACAAAAATGACAAATCCAGTGATAGCGAATAACATGAAAATCATATTTATGGGCACGCCGGATTTTGCCGTACCTGCATTAAATGCCCTTCACAAAGATAAATATGACGTGGTTTTAGTGGTAACCCAGCCTGACCGGCCAAAGGGAAGGGGCCGTGAGCCTGTTTCTCCTCCTGTTAAGGAAACAGCCGTGCATCTTGGATATGATGTAATTCAGCCGATATCGATCAAGACAGACGAGTTTGCAAATAATGTAATAAAATTAAAACCGGACATCTTTGTTGTGTCGGCCTTTGGTCATATTCTTCCAAAAAGGATTCTGGATCTACCCAAAATCGGCGCATTAAATATACATGCTTCACTCCTCCCAAAATACCGGGGGGCAGCGCCAATCCAGTGGGCTATCATAAATGGCGAAAAGGAGACAGGAGTTACCACCATGTTGATGGATGAAGGTCTGGATACAGGAGACATTCTCTTTACATCAAAAATTCAAATCTCTCCTGATGACACATCAGCCACCCTTCACAATCGTCTGGCCGATCTTGGCGCTGATCTTCTTATAAAAACCCTAAAAGCTATAGAGGCCGACAATATAAATCCCATTCCTCAAAACCACACACTGGCCACGTATGCGCCGATGCTTAAAAAAAAGGACGGTCATATAAACTGGGAAATGGCTGCAGATAAACTTGAGGCTTTTATACGCGGGATGACACCATGGCCCGGAGCATTTACTTTTTGCAAGAACACACGTCTCAAGATATTCAGTTCAACGCCCATTATGATACCTGTTGATAAAACCCCCGGCGCTGTATTAAAAGGGTTTCCTGATGAACTGCGCATTGCCACCGGAAAAGGGGCTCTGTCCATCCTGGAAATACAGGGGGAATCCGGAAAGCGCCTTTTGATTAAAGATTTTTTGCGCGGATTTAAACTTCCTGTTGGCACTATCCTGAGTTAATATGAAACATGATCCTCGCAAGACAGCGCTATTTGTCTTGAATTCTCTAAATAAAAGACGCTTTACTCTGGATAGAATACTGGAAGATGTTCAAAACAAAGAGTTGTTTCTTTCAAGAAGAGATCAGGCTTTGTTTTATGCGCTGGTTTACGGCGTTTTAAGATGGCGCGGCCGGCTTGACTGGATAATTAGTCATTTTTCAAAAATCCGCCTTAAAAAAATAGACCCCGTGGTTTTGAATATTCTTCGGCTTGGGCTTTTTCAAATTATTTATTTAAACAGAATACCTGTTTCTGCCGCTGTTAATACGTCTGTTGAAATCACAAAGTCATTTGCATCTTCACGTGCCGCCGGGTTTGTAAATGCTCTCTTGCGCAATGTTGCCGGAGAATATGAAAAAATACCTTTCCCTGACCCTGATAAAAATCCTGCACATAGTCTTGCTGTTAGAAAGTCATTTCCAGAGTGGCTGATAAAACGATGGGTGAATCAATTTGGGATAGAAGAGACCGAAGCGCTCTGTGATGCAATTAATATAATCCCCCCAATTACTGTCCGTACAAACAGTCTCAGGACAACTCGTGATGATCTTACTAAAAGGCTTGCAGATGATGTGCAGCAAATTGAAAATACAACTTACTCTCCTGACGGCATACGTTTTATTAAGCCAGACAGATCAATTCCTGAAATAAAAGCCTTTAAAGATGGCTGTTTTCAGGTTCAGGATGAGGCTGCGCAGCTTGTTACCTGTCTATTAAACCCCTTGCCGGGAGATACTGTTTTAGATGCATGTGCAGGTCTTGGGGGAAAAACAGGGCATATCGCACAGATGATGAAAAATACAGGCAGACTGTTGGCCATGGATAATCAGGATAATAAACTGCAACGGCTTGAGTCTGAAATGAAAAGGCTTGGAATCTCAATTGTAACAACCTGCAATTACGATCTTACTATCCCGTTTGACAGGCAATTCTCATATAAGGGCTTTTCCGGATTTGACCGCATTCTT
This sequence comes from Desulfobacterales bacterium, assembly GCA_030610995.1. GTDB lineage: Bacteria > Desulfobacterota > Desulfobacteria > Desulfobacterales > ETH-SRB1 > Desulfaltia. Next base: position 12,368 of record JAUWQO010000039.1, on the reverse strand, counting down.
TTAGACGCGCCATGTTCCGGGCTGGGCGTTTTAAGAAGAAACCCTGATGCAAAATGGTTAATATCAAATAATAAATTCAATAATTACAAGACAAGACAGATAAACTTTCTGGATAATTTAGCGCACCTTGTGAAGCCGTCAGGCACCCTGGTTTATGCTGTATGCAGCACAGAACCGGAGGAAAACGAAGAAGTCGTTAAAGGGTTTTTGAACATGCATTCAGAGTTTGTTGTAAATAATAAGCTTGAAGGTCTGCCAAAAAATGTATATTCTCTTGTAAATAAAAACCAATATTTAAAAACTTATCCGCATATAAATAACATGGATGGTTTTTTTGCGGTTTGCTTTAAACGGGTATAAGGATCCTGTTTGGTCACAGCCACTAAGTCACAAAGGCACAAAAGGACTTTAAGGATTAATCCTTACCCCTTAATCCTTAATCCTGATAAGCTGTATATTAAAAATTATATTACAATCTTGGTGCCTTTGTGGCTGAACTATTACGAAGGATCATTATGATGAAACGATTTAATACTATTGCGATATTGATTGCAGTCCTTTTTTTCTTTGGATGCGCGGTTGGAAATGCTGTGAAGAAGAAACCCGGGCATCTCATCTCGGGCATGAAAGAAATAAAGAAAGGAACCGCATGGTATCAAAAAGGTTGTTATAAGCGATCTCTGGAGCACTTTTTCAGGGCGCATGAGCTGTTTACAGCGTCTGACCAATTAAGCGGTATCGCCATGAGCATGAATAATATCGGGAATATTTACAGAATCATGGAAGACACTGACAGTTCCCTGCTCTTTTTTGAAGAATCCATCAGCATATATCAGGATATCAAGGATTACAGCGGGCTAATACAGGCTCTCTCGAACAAAGCCGCCGTGCTGATAGATAGCGACAGGCTAAAAGAGGCTGCCGGCGTGTTAAGGTTGGCTGAAGATATTGCACAAAAAAATTCTATTCCTGCTAATCACATATTAAACAAGTGGGGCATCCTCTTTATCAGGCAAAAGGAATACGGCCGCGCAGAGGAGATGTTGAACTCAGCCCTCGCTAATACTGACCCCGCTAACTATTCAGAATATGCAACAGTAAATTTTGCTCTGGGCACACTGATGTGTGAAACCGGGCGCTATGAAGAAGCTGTTTATTTCTTTAAGGCAGCGCTGGATGCTGATCGCTTATCGGGGTTTCACAAAGGCATTGCCGACGATCTTAGCGCTATTGGGGATATCAATTTCAGCCAGGGTAAATACGAACCAGCAGTGAATTTTTTTAAGCGGAGTATAAAGATATATGCTCTTATCGAAAACAGAAAGAAAGTATCTGAAATCATGGACCAACTTGTAAAGGCTGCAAAAAAGACCGGCATGGATATCAGCATTACAGAACATTTTGTAAAAAACTGGCTTGAGGGAAAATCTTTTGAAAGCCCCTGTAATTAATAACAATATATATCGCCTTTCCTTTGAAGACAAAGAGATTATTCTTATAGGAACGGCTCACGTATCAAAAGAAAGCGCCCGGCTTGTAGCCTCCGTTATTGAAGAGGAAAAACCTGATACGGTCAGCATCGAACTTTGCCAGTCCAGATACCAGTCTATACGGCAAAAGAACAGATGGCAAAATATGGATATTGTCAAAGTCATCAAGGAGAAAAAAGCTTTTCTCCTTCTTTCCAACCTGCTTCTGGCATCATTTCAAAAAAGGATAGCTGAAAAACTCGATATTAAACCGGGGGCGGAAATTATATCTGCCATTGAAACAGCAGAAAAGGTTGGAGCACAGATACATCTTGCAGACAGAGATATTCGCATCACACTGTCACGAATCTGGCGCGTTATGTCTCTATGGGACAAGCTGAAAATACTGTTTCAACTTATTTTATCTTCAGGAGAAATTGATGAAATTTCCGAAAAAGATATTGAAAAAATGAAACAGGAAGACATGCTGGAAACTCTTCTCGCAGATGTTAAAAAATCGCTTCCTGTTTTAAGAGATATCCTTATTGATGAAAGGGACAAATATCTTGCTCATAAGATCAAAACAGCGTCGGGTAAAAGAATAGTGGCGGTTGTCGGCGCAGGTCATGTGCCTGGCATAAAAAAATACTGGGAAGTAAATACAGATATTAATGCTCTTGAAAAGATTCCTCCGAAGGGCATGTTCATGCGCATTTTTAAATGGATTTTGCCTTTATCTATACTAACTCTGTTTATTTTAGGCTTTTTCTACGGCGGCTCTACGGCAGGCGCTCATATGATCACCTTATGGATAGTGGCAAATGGGCTGATGGCAGGTCTTGGAGCGCTAATCGCTTTTGCCCATCCATTGACGATTCTATCTTCGATCCTGGCAGCTCCTTTAACATCCTTAAATCCAATGATTGCCGCGGGATGGGTTTCAGGGCTGGTGGAGGCTTTTTCAAGAAAGCCAAAGGTCAGGGATTTTGAAAACCTATCAAAAGACATCCTTTCCATAAGGGGCTTCCGGCAAAACAAGGTAACCAAAATCCTGCTGGTGGTTGCATTTACAAATTTAGGCAGCGCAATAGGCACCTTTGTTGCTATTCCGCTTATGTTAAAAGTATTGTAGAGACCTTTGCAAAACGCCCCCTTTTGCTCAATAGCGCTGATGCTTCACTTCGTGTCTGCGTCAGGCTCAAATTTTAAGCCTCGAAATACTCAATGTATTCCTACAGTTACACGTAGTGACACGTAGTGAAGCGAAAGCGCTAACCATCAGCGCTCAAATTTTCGCCTTCCTTGAACTTGAACAAAATTGAACATTTTTCAAAGGTCTCGTAATATAATTCATGCCGGTTGCGCAATTTTTACCACGGTTCGTTGCAGTATTTTGCCGTTTTTAAGTGTATATGACATTTTTACGGTTTTCAGGCGTCCCTGCGCAACCAGTTGAATGCATTTCGTGTAAAGATCCCACTCTAATTTTAAACCCTTTTCCTTGATCGAATCCAATGTATCATCCTCATTAATCTGAAATGCCTTCTGACCTATTATAGGGCCGGAGTCTTCACCATAATCGACAAAGTGTACAGTACAGCCTCCGACTTTGCATCCATAACGGAATGTATCACCATATCCATCAACTCCCGGAAATGATGGAAGCAGGGCAGGATGGATATTCATTATGCGCTGAACACCTGGATCGGTATTTACCCTGTCAATGAAATACGGGGTAAAATTTCTCATAAAACCGGCTAAAACAAGAAGATCAAACGGATAAGATTTCATCTCTTCAAGAAGCTTTGCCTCGGCAACAGCCCTTGTAGTAATAAAGGATTTTACCTTTTCAGTGGCTGCATTATCTGAAAACAGATGCTGCTTTGAAAGTATATCATTCAGATCAAAATCATCCGGCAGTATAACCTGCTCAGGCTCTTTCTTATAATCCTGTATTATCGATTTGTAGTTAACAACAAATGTAGGGATCTTGTGTTTAACACCCCTTTCAAGTCCTCGTGCATCAGGGTTGTCCGATCCAACAAATACCATTTTTCCATCTATCATGCCTGATTCACAGGCATCAATAATAGCCTGAAGGTTTGTACCGCCTCCTGATATTAGAGCGCCAATACTTATTTTTTTGCCCATTTATTATTCTCCTCCTTCAATAAAATCAGTTAGAAAGCAACTATTATCCTGTCATCTATGTAATGTCGCAAAGATGGCTGTCATTCCCGCCTTCGCGGGAATGACGGTTAAGGAGTATGTTGGACTTTTTTTACGAGTTCATCGTACTTAAATTATGTAACAAAAGCGATTTCATGTGTCAATTGTCAGTATTTTATCAGTCAGGAAATCCATCAATATTGACAACGCTCATTCGTATTACTATAGTTGACTTTATTGTTGAAATATTTTATTATATTTTTTTATAATCACATAATAAATAGAGACCTTTGCATAATCGGGGTTTTAGTCATTGCGAGGAGCAAAGCGACGCGGCAATCTCGTTGATTATCAATGTGTTATGAGATTGCTTCGCTCTGCTCGCAATGACAATATGGGGATTTTTCAAAGGTCTCAAATAAAAAGGATATGTTATTATGGCAGCAAATATTGTAGAAATTGGTGATGATAGTTTTGACACAGAGGTATTACAGGTAGATAAGCCTGTTGTGGTGGATTTCTGGGCGCCATGGTGTGGGCCATGCAGGGCAATAGGCCCATTAATGGATGAAATTTCCGTTACATTTAACGATAAAGTCAAATTCACCAAGTGTAATGTTGATAATAATCCCGTCACACCGGGAAAATACGGTATTAGATCAATACCCACATTAATGTTTTTCAAGCAGGGCAATGTCGTTGATCAGGTAATAGGTATAGTTGCGAAAACAAAACTTGAGGGCATTATAAATAAAATGCTGTAGGAAATCTTGTGATGAAAAAAGCTGATTTCGACCTTGTAATAATCGGCGGTGGTCCCGCGGGGCTAACCGCCGGTCTTTATGCGGCCCGAGCCAGGTTAAATGTCATACTGCTTGAAAAGGCGATGCCGGGCGGACAGGTTATTACAAGCGACTGGATTGAAAATTATCCGGGTTTTCCCCAAGGGCTTAGCGGAGCCGATCTGGTTCAAAACATAACACAGCAAACAAAGCGGTTTGATCTTAATATTGAAAGCAATGAAGTAATTTCAATTGATTGCTCTGAAAATGTCAAGAAAGTCAGGCTTGCCGACAGAACCATTACCACTTATACAATTATCATAGCCACAGGGGCTTCCCCAAGAAAACTGGGTATTCCGGGCGAAGATAGATTTTATGGCAAAGGGGTATCATTTTGCGCCACTTGTGACGGGCCATTTTACAAAGATCTTGTAGTTGCGGCAATTGGAGGCGGAAATACCGCACTGCAGGAAAGCTTATTTCTTACGAAATTTGCCAGCAAGGTATATATTATTCATCGAAGGGACGAACTCAGGGCGACAAAGATTTTGCAGGAACGGGCTTTTGCCAACAACAGGATAGAAATTGTCTGGGATTCAGTAGTAACAAGTATTAACGGTGGCTTAACCAATGTCGAAAATATCACAATAAAGAATGTTAAAACAAAAGCTACAAAAGAACTGGTAGTTGATGGATGCTTTGTCTGGGTAGGCATCCATCCAAACACCGAATTTTTAGACGGCTGTGTCAGTTTGGATGAATCCGGCTTTGTTATAGCTAATTTAAAGATGGAGACTTCGCTGCCGGGCGTATTTGTCGCAGGAGATGTGCGCAACACCCCGCTGCGACAGATCGCAACAGCGGTGGGCGACGCTGCAATTGCGGCATTTTCAGCCGAACATTATATAGAAAATATAAAATGAAACGTATATTAATATTTTGTCTTATTTCACTTCTTGTTTTTTCCGGTTGCGCATGGTTTGAAACAAAGGAAGAAAAGCCGGCGCAGGAACTTGTAAGCAATGGAATGGATGATTTCAAAAGCGGAAATTATAGAAAAGCAATTGAATCATTCGAAAAGTTAAAAGACTGGTATCCTTTCAGCAAATTTGCGATCCTTGCGGAATTAAAAATTGCCGACGCTTATTACTGTTTAAAGGAATATGAAGATGCTATTTTTGCATACGAGGAGTTTAAAAATCTTCATCCCAATAACGAGGCCATACCTTATGTAGTATATCGGATCGGGCTGTGTTATTTTGAACAGGTCAGCACGCCGGACAGGGATCAGAGTTCGGCGCAAAAGGCAAAATCCAGATTTATAGGTCTGATAAAACAATTCCCACGTGATAAATACGCTCATATAGGAAAAGCATATATCAAGAAATGTGATAAAAGCCTTGCCGAAGCTGCATTCGGGATAGGACTGCATTATTATAAGAGCAAACACTACAAAGGGGCGCTGGCCAGGTTCAAGTCGGTTATATCCGATTATCCTGATGTCGGGGTACATTATAAGGTTCTTCAATATATCGCCCAATGTGAAGCCTTGATAAAAGAAAATAATCAATAAAGGATATATTGATGGTGGCTGCAAGCGCCTGTTTACTTGGTTACAATTGCAGATATGATGGAAAAAGCAAAAAAAGCCCTGCCATTTTTAAGCGGCTGGCAATGGAAAGGATTCTGCCAATCTGCCCTGAGCAGTTAGGAGGGCTCACAACCCCGAGGGATCCGTCCGAACTTGTTGATGGAGATGGTTTTGATGTGCTGGATGGGAATGCAAGAGTCGTAAACATCAATGGAATAGACAATACAAAGGCTTTTATTGATGGAGCCTATGCTGCTTTGAATCAAATAAAAGCGCATAATATCAAGTTTTGTTTTTTAAAAGATAAAAGCCCTTCGTGCAACGCGAAATCAAACGCTATGACCGGAGTTGCGGCAGCTCTTCTAATTCGGCAAGGAATAAAGATTGAAGAAATAAGCTGACAGTTCAGCCACTAAGGCACAAAGACACAAAGGAGGGATATGATTGAGGAATTGAGGGATTGAGGGATTAAAATCAGTAGAATACCTTCAATTCCTAAATTCCTAAATTCGCAATTCCTAAATTATGAATTATATTATAATCTTGGTGTCTTGGTGGCTAATCTATTGCGAAATAAGCTAAAAAAATGGAGAAATAATTATGTCTAAAATGTGTGAAATATGCGGAAAAAAACCTTTAGTAGGCAATAATGTGAGTCATGCCCATAATGTGACAAAGCGGCGTTTTAACCCAAACCTTCAAAAAGTAAGGACATTATATAACGGGAAGGTAAAAAAGATGGTTGTGTGCACAAGCTGTATAAAGTCAGGTCTGGTTGTCAAAGCCCCTTAACTTTTTCTGCTGGCATCATGAACAAGCTTTACCCTTTTAATCTCTGATAGAAGTGTATTTAAATGGTCGATGTCGTTAACATAAATTGTAAAAAAAGTTTCGACGACGCCGTTTTCCAGGGTTTCTGTTTTGGCGCTAACAATATTCGAAGCATGTTTACTGATGCTGGCTGCAATGTCGGCCAGCAAACCAATTCTGTCAGTGGAACGAACGATTATTTTTACCGGATAAGCTTCTGAAATATCCTTGTTCCACTCCACATCTATCTGCCGTTCAGGATTCATTTTTAAGGCATTTACACAACTGGTCCGGTGAACCGTTACGCCGTAACCCTGTGTAATATAGCCGGTTATAGAATCTCCGGGGACCGGTTGGCAGCACTTTCCAAACTTTATCAACATATCATCAATACCATGCACAATTACACCTGCCTTTGGCTTTTTCTTTTTAACATGGCCTATGATCTTGTTTAAAATAGATTTTTCTTCGTCTAATTCAGATTTTGGAGCAACCTTCCGAATTATCTGCAAAGGTGTGATTTTACCGTAACCAATGGTTGCAATCAGGTCATCGATTGTCTTAAAGCCAAAATCCTCTCCTACCTTTTGCATTTCTTCTGATTTTAACAGTTCATTAAAATTAAGGCGGTATTTGCGAAAAGCCTTTTCACACATCTCCCTGCCTAATGTGATGCTGCGTTCTCTTTCCTGAATTTTTATCCACTGCCTTATCCTGGAACGGGCCTTGACCGTCTTGACAAACTTCAGCCAATCCTTGCTTGGGTGCTGGTTTTTTGAAGTGATAATTTCCACTATATTTCCGTTTTTTAACACATACCGCAACGGCACGATATGCCCGTTAACTTTAGCCCCAATACACTGATTGCCTACCTCTGAGTGAATTAAATAAGCAAAATCAACAGGCGTGGCGCCCCTGGCGATCGATTTAATCTCTCCTCTTGGCGTAAACACATAGACTTCGTCAGGAAAAAGATCTATACGGACACTTTCCATGAATTCATCCGGATCTCTTATAGTTTGCTGGGTTTCAACCAGATTCTGAATCCATGCAAAGGTATTGCTTATCTTCTCGTCAATACGTTTACCCTCCTTGTAACCCCAGTGAGCCGCTATACCTGATTTGGCAACCTTATCCATTTCCCAGGTCCTGATTTGTATTTCAATGCGTTCGCCATAAGGTCCGATAACCGTTGTATGGAGAGCCCGGTACATATTTGGTTTAGGAACCCCGATATAATCCTTAAACTTCTTGGGGACAGGTTTCCACAATGAATGTATGAACCCTAACGCTTCGTAGCACTGGGGTATTGTATCAAGAATTATTCTGAATGCTATAATATCGTAAATTTCTTCAAATCGTAGATCCTGGTTAACCATTTTCTTATAAATGCTGTAAAAATATTTATATCTGCCCAGGACTTCACATTCCAGACCATTTTCATCCATCTTTTTTTTGATATAATCTTTAACAGTTGCAATATATTGTTCCCGTTCCTCCTTATCTTTGCTGACAAGGGTTTTTATTTTAGAATATTCTTCAGGCTGAAGATACATAAAGGCCGTATCTTCCAGCTCCTTTTTCATCCAGTAAATTCCAAGACGCGCGGCAATCGGCGCGTAAATGTCGTGGGTTTCCTGGGCAATTTTTATTTTTTTTTGCTCATTTGTATGAAAATGCAGCGTTCTCATATTGTGAAGGCGATCAGCCAGCTTGATCAGCACAACCCTGATATCATCCGCCATGGCAAGAATCATCCTTCTGATACTCTCAGCCTGACGGGCCTGTAAACTGTCAAAGGCAAGTGAGCTCAGCTTGGTTACCCCGGATACAATATGCGAGACATCAGGGCCGAACATATCCTCTATTTCTTCCTGAGTTGCGTGGGTGTCCTCGATTACATCATGCAAAAGAGCGGCTGCAATACTGACGGAATCGAGTTGCATATCTGTCAGAATATAGGCCACTTCAAGTGGGTGAGTAAGGTATGGTTCGCCCGACAGCCGCATCTGTCCTTCATGGACCTTAGCAGAGTAAATATATGCCCTGTCTATAATGTCCAGATCTGCATCAGGGTTGTAGTCGGCGACCTTGTCAAGTATGTCGGTAATTCGTATCAAGGGTTAATATGCCTTTGCAAATATTACACGGCTAATTGCCGGCTGTCCGCAGTAAATACACTTGCCTTTTTCCTTTATGTTGAAAAGCGGAACACATCGTATCGAAACGCTAAGATCCTGCTTGATTTTTGATTCACACTCTTTTGATCCGCACCAGCATGATGACACAAAACCACCGTGAATTTCGGGTTTCTCTTTATTTTCAGGTGTAAAAAATTCAATAAATGTTTTTTTGTCTTCGATTGTCACACTATGCTCTTTTCTAAGCAACAGGGCGCGTTCAAAAAGAGATTCCTGTATTTCATCAAGTATACCTGTTACTTGATTGATGAAAACATCTCTTTTAAATGATTTTTTATCTTTGTGAGACCTGTCACGCCTTCCCACAAATACGGAATTATTATCAATATCTCTGGGGCCTATTTCAACCCGGACAGGAATACCTTTTTTAATCCAGTCCCATCCTCTTGCGCCGCCGATTTCACGATCGTCGATTTCAACTTCCAGCCTGCGGTCGCAGAAAAATTTATCTTTAAGCTCCGCTGCAAGGCTTTCAGTAAACTCCATTACCCTTGGCCTGTCATCAGCCTTTCTTATAATAGGCAGCAAAACAACGTGTGAGGATGCAATTTTAGGCGGAAGCACAAGGCCGTCATCATCGCTGTGTGTCATTATAAGGCCGCCAATAAGGCGCGTAGATGTCCCCCATGAAGTTGTCCATGCATATTCCTCTTTTTCTTCGGCAGACTGAAATTTAATGTCGGACGCCCTGGCAAAATTCTGCCCTAAAAAGTGTGATGTGCCGACCTGCAAGGCTTTTCTATCCTGCATCATGGCTTCAATGCAAAGAGTATCGACAGCTCCTGGAAATCTTTCTGCGGCGGACTTTTTCCCCCTCATTACAGGCATAGCTAAGTATTGTTCGACAAACTGTGCGTAAAGATCAAGCATCGTGTGGGTCCGTTCAACAGCCTCTTTTTTTGTAGCATGGGCTGTATGCCCTTCCTGCCATAGAAATTCACTGGTTCTCAAAAATATCCGGGTCCTCATTTCCCACCTGACAACATTTGCCCACTGGTTGATGAGTATCGGAAGATCACGATAACTGGCAATCCACTTTGAAAATGCATCTCCGATAATTGTTTCAGAAGTTGGCCGCACTATCAAAGGTTCATTGAGCGGACCTGCGGGTACCAGGCCGCCATTCGGTCCTTTTTCGAGTCTGTGATGCGATACGACTGCGCATTCTTTCGCAAACCCCTCGACATGTTCAGCCTCTTTTTCAAGAAAAGAAAGAGGAATAAATAAAGGGAAATATGCATTTTTTACCCCTGTTGCCTTAAACATTTCATTAAGGATACGCATGATATTTTCCCAAATACCATATCCCCACGGCTTTATTACCATGCAGCCTCTTACAGGTGAATTCTCAGCCATATCCGAGGCCCTGACTACCTGCTGGTACCATTCCGGATAATCTTCAACGCGCGTCGGACTTATTGCGGTTTTAACATGTTTTGTCATTTTGATCCTTTTCTAATACTTTAACATTATGCAACAAATTATCTGCAGTTGTAAACATTTACCACAGAGCACACAGAATAAATTAATTTGGGTGCAGCTACTCTCATCTCCCGAAAAATAATAAATATTTCAGACAGGATTACCCTCCATAGTTATCCTGTCTAAATAATATGATGAAACGCACCCGGAGCATCTATTCTTGATTGGCGTGGCATGCAAACCAGATATCATAATAGTTCAATTACCCCGTCAACTTATAGACTAATGTTCCGTATATTCCCCCTTATTTTTCAATGACTATCCCCGTAGGTTTCCTTCCTGACGATATAAACTTATAAACTGAGCTACGTCCCCTAATCCCTCCCACCTGGTTTAATCCAAATTAGTTGTCAACCAATATTCCAATGGACATCCCCGATTCACAATTCTGAGTTTTGATAATTTCATATCAATCAATCTCAACAGGTCATTTTATTTTGCCCCTGGCAATATCGCGATAAACATTTAATGCTGATACGCGAAACTGGTCCGGGCAGTTTGTTTCTTTTAAAATCAGAGAGTACTCTTCTTCTGTTAGATTGTCCCTATCAACATCATCTGTAAATATCCTTTTGCGTTTTATACCCCCGGCAATAATATGATGAAGCACAGCAAGTGTATCTATCCTTGATTGGCATGGCATGCAAATCAGAGATCATAGTTCAATCACCGCGCCAACTTATAAACTAATGTACCGCAAGCCTTCCCGCAAGTCACGCAAGTCCGTCACGCAAGTCTTAACCGGTTTTACGCCGTTTCAGGGGTGCGAAACTTGAGTCGGTTATATTATTTTTTGTTTTAATAATGACAAGGCACGCTCCATTATAGCCAATGCGTGTTTAACATCCTCTTCCAGGGCTTCTTCACCAGGGTATCGAAATTCAACAGCAAAAGCAGACAGCCATTCAAGGTCATCAGCCAAAACACTTAATTCAGGAAATTTAGACAAAGCCAGTTCTAGCAATACCGAAAGATCATGTGTTTTTGAAAATGGTTTCTCTATCTCTTGAAGAATTCCCTTGAGATATTTTTCAACAGCCTGTTGAGCGTGAAAACATACGGCATCCCAATTTGCGCCTTCTTTGACTGAAGATTCACGCACAGCAGTGCCAACATCCCCTTCTGATTTTTTAATCCATTCGTTTGTAAGATCTTTCATACAATACCTTTCCCTTATGAATTATTTCCTTAATAAAAAAGTCCCCCTTTCTTATTCTGTTAGCAATATCGCCCGGACGGCGAACAAGAAGATCCAGAGGAAAAGAACGCTTTATTTTTCTTCTCATCTCAAAGGCTTTTTGATGAGGACGACCTTCAAAATCCATTACCACCAGAAGATCTATATCGCTGTCCGGTTTTGCGTTGCCGTAAGCATGAGACCCAAACAATATAATCCGTTCGGGATTAAATTGATTAACAATTTCTCCAATAAAAACTTGAATTTCCTTTTGAATGCTATTTGTCATGACTAAGCCCCTTACGCCATTTATCCTTACAATTATTCAACATAGCCTGCCCTGTGAAATCATGTTTGCTTTTATTTAACTGGGGTCAACTACCTTCTTCAGTTCAATTACCCCGTCAACTTATAAACTAATGTAAGCCCCGCAAGTCCCAAATAAATCAAGTAACATCCCGAAAATCCATCCCGCCCAGATGCTGCTTTGAAGGTATCGCATTTTGCGATACCATAAGATCAACCTCATTCAGCATTACTTCCTCTTTTAACTGAGAAGAAAACGGGACGGCTTTGCGTGACGTCTCTAACTTCCACCAAGCGAAAGTAAGTAATCAACAAATCAAGGAGCATAAAGGCCCACTGGACGTCCCGCTGTACCGATCAGTTGTCAACCAATATTCCAAT
>JAUWQO010000176.1 GCA_030610995.1 Desulfobacterales bacterium | reverse complement strand
GCCGTAGGGGCGGGTTTACCCCGCCCGAATCGACTCGGCAGGCGGCGTAAAGCCGCCCCTACGAGAGGTTTCTCATCACACGACCAACTAATTGACAAAACAGGGTAGATGCTATTGCCCGAACTTATTGAGAAGTTACTTATTATGTTATTATTTAATAACATCTTGATATAATTTGACTAATCGCTAATCGCTCATTTTAGGTATAACTAAAGTTCGAAATGTGTCACTGAGTTAATCATCTCCAAAGTACGAAGCTTTTCAAGCACTTCCTCAGGGATTGGTATGTCGGTTCTAAGAAATACAATATTCTCTTTGCCATCCTTTTCCTGGCCGACCTGCATCTGGGCAATATTAATGTTATTCTCGCCAAGAACAGCCCCGATACTGCCTATAACGCCCGGCCTGTCAACATTATTTATTAGGGTTAAATGTCCATACGGAATCATCTCGAGACGGAAATTATCTATCTTTACAACCCTGACATCTTTTTTGCCAAATACAGTGCCTGCTATAGCGCTTGTCATTTCCGTAGTAACTACCCGTATAGTAATAAGGTTGAGATAATCCTCAGACTCAGAGCTGAAAGTCTCTTTAACCTTGATATCCCTTTCCTTTGCAATAACCGGCGCATTAACAAAATTCACATTATCCTTAAGCATCGGGGTAAGGAGACCTTTTAACACCGCGGCTGAAACAGGCGACAGATCAATGTCCTGAAAATCTCCGGTATATTCAATAAGAATCTCCTTTATAGGACCTCTGCAAAGCTGAGCCTGCAAACAACCCATCCGATCCGCAAGCGACAAAAACGGACCAAGCTTTACAAGAAGTTCACCTGTAACAGATGAAACATTTACAGCATTAACAATAGTGCCATTTTTTAGATAGTCAATTATCTGGCCGGCCACTGCAACAGCTACATTTGTCTGGGCTTCGCGTGTGGAAGCGCCAAGATGCGGGGTGCAAATAAGCCGGTCAAGTGTAAGAAGAGGTGAATCGACAGGGGGCTCGGTTACGAAAACGTCTAATGCCGCGCCTGCGACTTTGCCTGAATTCATGGCATCATATAGATCAGCCTCATCAATTATCCCGCCTCGAGCGCAATTAATAACCATAACTCCTTCTTTCATCTGCTCAAAGGCCTCCTTATTTATCAAACCGATTGTATCCTTTAGCTTGGGGACATGCACCGTGATATAATCGGCCTGCTGGTACAATTCAGGCAGAGAAACACTTTTATAGCCGGCCTTCTCAATACGTTCAGGTGTAATAAAGGGATCGTGGACAATTACCTGCATTTTCAGGCCCTGTGCGCGAGTAGCTACAATGGAACCGATTTTTCCAAAACCGATAACGCCGAGGACCTTTTTGTAGATCTCTTTTCCCTGCAGTTTTTTCTTATCCCAGCGTCCGGCTTTCAATGATGATGTGCCCAGCGGAATGTTGCGCGTTAATGATAGCATCAGGGCAATAGTATGTTCAGCCGTAGTCACGACATTGCCCTCAGGAGTATTCATAACAACGACGCCCCGTTTTGTAGCTGCCGGTATATCAACATTATCGAGGCCGATCCCCGCACGACCAACGACTTTAAGCTGTGTAGCCGCTTCCAGAAGGTCCCTCGTGACCTTTGTTGCGCTTCGGATGACCAGTGCATCATAGTTTCCAATGATACCTTTCAGTTCTTCCGGAGGCAATCCCACATTAACATCAACGTCAATTCCTTCTGCTTCTTGAAACATTTTAATCCCGATCTCGCCGAGATTATCACTGATCAAAATTTTCATGATCTTTCCGCCTCCTAATTAATCCATTCATGTCAGGTGATAGGAAATATGACTGTGAACCTGAGTAGTTACAAAAAAAACTGTTGAAACATACAACAAGATAGCTATACTGTTCTGATTTTTTGAAAAGCTGAGACCTTTGCAAAACCCCAGTATTGTCATTGCGAGCGAAGCGAAGCAATCTCATAACACATTGATAAGCCACAAGATTGCCACGTCGCTTTGCTCCTCGCAATGACCAGAATTGACCAAAAATGAGGGTTGTGTAAAGCTCTTAATAAAATAGTTGTTACGAGATTTACAATATATGAAAACAACAATTTTATCAATATTTGTTATTAAAAAAACCCTGAACCCGTGAACGATTATAAATATCTGTATAATTTGTGGCTTGAAATCAATAAAAAAGATGCTGGTCATATAATTTTTTTGGTGATAAAAGCAACCCTGACAGAAACAGAGGATTAGACAATGCCTGTTGACATTAATATAATTGACTCTTTGAATCTTTTTGAGGATCTTTCACATGCCGAGCTGGAAGAGATCGCTTCCTTGATGCGCCGGATCAGGGTAACAGAAGGTGAGGCGATAACGCGTCAAGGCGATCCGGCTCATACCATTTTCATTATCTTGTCAGGCAATTTTATGGTCTTCTTTAAAGAGGGCAGATCATATACTTTACATAATAAGGGTGATATTATAGGATTATCAACTGTAGTCATCCCTTTTTATTATACCGGGACAGCGGTTGCGCTGTCAGACGGGGTGGTTCTGTCGATGCCCGGCCGGGAATTATTGCGTCTTATAGAGAGTAATCCGGTCCTGAGTGATAAGATTATGAAAAAAATCAATCAAATTGTTTCAGCAAGACTACCTTTTGTCACAGGGGGGTGTTAATTGTACGGTTTAGATGCAATAACAGCAAATAACGGCTGGCACATGGCTGCTTTGGGGATCTCAATAGTCTTTACGGGTCTTATACTACTTTCTTTTACAGTTGCCCAGCTTCACAATATCCTTAGACTTTTTGATAACAGGGATGCCTGTTGTAAAAAAATAAGGGGGTTGTTTAAAAAAAATAACAATAAACAGGAAGTCGGCAACTCTGATCTGACCTTGCCAAATAATATCAAAGAGGCTGCCGGTCAGTGCAAACTTTTAATCGAAAGGATAGGGGAGCCGTTTTCGCTGCCAAGGCTTATTGAACTGTCTGAGAAGTGCGGAATGTCTCATCCATGTTCAACGATTAACGATTTGATTCTGGCAGGATTTATTGTTCCTGATGGAAAAGGTTATTATGTCTGGAATCAAGATGATCAAAACAGGAGTGGCGCTTAATCAATGGAAAATCTGTTAATGGAGTTTATATCCAATACCGGTTTTGTGATGGCTGACTATCGCCATATCATAATGATTATGGTGGGAGTCATTTTTATTTATCTTGGAATAGCAAAGCATTATGAGCCGCTTCTTCTTGTGCCGATCGGTTTCGGTATTTTAATCGGCAATATCCCTGTGTTTAAAGGGCTTGGTCTTAGTCTTTACGAGAGCAACAGCGTTTTATATTATCTTTATTTTGGCGTTACTTCGGGTCTCTATCCATCCCTTATCTTTTTAGGTATAGGAGCTCATACAGATTTTTCAACAATGCTGGCGCGTCCTGTGTTGATGCTTTTGGGGGCTGCTGCCCAGATGGGCATATTTATTACCTTTTTAGGCGCCCTCGCTCTTGGATTTGCTCCAAAGGAGGCGGCATCTATAGGAATTATCGGAGGCGCTGATGGGCCTACAGCCATATTTCTTTCCGCAAAACTTGCTCCGCATTTGATAGGGCCGATCGCAGTGGCGGCATATTCATACATGGCTTTAGTGCCGGTAATTCAACCTCCTATCATGAGACTTCTTACAACGCGCAAAGAACGGCTTATAAGGATGGAGGAACCTCGAGTTGTTTCAAAGAGGGAAAAGATTGTTTTCCCGGTAATCGGCTTTCTGTTATGCTGTTTCATCGCGCCGGCCGCTTTGCCGCTTCTTGGGATGCTTTTTTTCGGCAATCTTTTAAGGGAATGCATGGTTACGGAACGCTTAGCGCATGCAGCCCGCACCTCAATCATCGATACGGTAACTATATTACTGGGCCTAACTGTTGGCGCCAGCACACAGGCAGATATTTTTCTTACCCCTCAATCGGTCGGTATTTTTGCGCTTGGCGCTACAGCATTTGCCATAGCAACAGCATCCGGCCTTATTTTTGCAAAATTCATGAATCTTTTCCTGCGCAAAAAGATCAACCCTCTTCTTGGCGCTGCAGGCGTATCGGCTGTTCCGGATTCTGCTCGCGTAGTTCAGATGGTCGGCCAGGCCGAAGACCCGACAAATTTTCTTCTAATGCATGCCATGGCGCCCAACATATCCGGTGTTATCGGTTCTGCAATCGGAGCAGGAATTTTATGGAGTTTTTTAGGTGGTTGATATTATGACAATAAAACATGTTGAAGAATATAGAGATCCGGAAATTTCCAGAGCAATCGTTGACAGGATAAAAAAGGCAAGTCGAAGAAAGGTGCGCTTGATGGAGGTTTGCGGCACGCATACAATGTCTATTTTTAGAAGCGGCATTCGGGCTCTGTTGCCTGATTCAATTTCTCTTCTTTCCGGCCCCGGATGTCCTGTATGCGTTACCGACCAGAAGGAGATAGATGCCTTTATAGGGCTTGCCAGGTCAGACGATGTTATTGTGACTACCTTTGGGGGCCTGATGAGGGTCCCTGGAACAGATTCATCCCTTCAAAAGGAGCGGGCAAACAACAGGGATATCCGTATTGTATATTCCACATTTGATGCTCTTGAAATTGCAAGGGAGAATCCTGACAAAAAGGTAGTTTTTTTAGGCGTGGGATTTGAAACAACAGCCCCGACTATTGCGGCTACCATAATTTCAGCAAAGGAGGCAAAGCTTGATAACTTTTTTGTTTTTTCAGCCCATAAAATAGTTCCTCCTGCCCTTGACGCCCTGATGCAAACAAAAGAGGTGAAAATAGACGGCTTTATTCTGCCCGGTCATGTTTCCGTGATTATCGGCACAAAGGCTTTTCTTCCGTTTTTTGAAAAGTATAAAATACCATGCGTGATTGCCGGTTTTGAACCAATGGATATATTGCAGCCAATATCGATACTTGTTGAACAGATAGAATCAGGCGCTCCGGAACTTATTAATGGATATTCAAGGGCAGTGACATTTGATGGAAATAAAAAGGCGCAAAAAATCATGGGGGATGTTTTTGAGACAGTTGACGCTGAATGGCGC
>JAUWQO010000073.1 GCA_030610995.1 Desulfobacterales bacterium | reverse complement strand
GGGGATTGTTATTAATGATCTGTCTGATCCTGTTCTGGATGAACTTTTAAGGGAACAGGCCGATGAATTGCGGGAAGATATCGCGCTGCTTGAAGGCGCCGTCGATCCGTTTGAGCGCCGGCATTTTTTAACAGGAAGCCAGACGCCGGTCTTTTTCGGGAGCGCCATTAATAATTTCGGTGTTAAAGAGCTGCTGGATGCATTTGTGGAACTGGCCCCACATCCAGGCGCTCGACAGGCTGTTTCTCGTGAGGTTTTGCCATACGAAAAAGAGTTTTCAGGTTTTGCTTTTAAAATACAGGCAAATATGGACCCTGCTCACAGGGACAGGATTGCATTTGTCAGGATATGTTCAGGGAAATTTATAAGAGGAATGAAGGTCGTTCACCACAGGATTGGGAAAGAGGTAACCTTTGCCAATGCAACCATATTTATGGCACAGGACAGGGAGAATGTAGAGGAGGCATTTCCAGGAGATATTATTGGTATCCATAACCATGGAACCATAAAGATCGGGGATACATTTACCGAGAAAGAGCCTTTGAAATTCAGCGGGATCCCCAATTTTGCACCTGAGCATTTCAGGCGTGTGCGTCTGAATAACCCGTTAAAGGCGAAGCACCTTCAGAAAGGATTGCTCCAGCTCGCAGAGGAGGGGGCTGTCCAGGTTTTCAGGCTTGTTACGGGCAGAGGAGGCTATATTCTGGGGGCGGTCGGTGTCCTCCAGTTTGAGGTGACTATGGCCCGTCTCAAGGCGGAATATGGTGTGGATGCCATATATGAACCTGTGAATTTTAATGTTGCACGCTGGGTCAGGTGTGATGATCACAAAAAAATGGCTGAATTTGAGAAAAAGAATATAGCCAACATGGCGAGAGATGCTGAGGGCTGTCTCTCCTTTATGACGACCAGTGAATGGCAGCTCGATTACTGTATGGAAGAGTGGCCGGAGATAGAGTTTTTTAAGACACGGGAGGTTAACTGATGCGGGGCAGGATTCGGCAGGATATACCATTCGGAGTTGAAGTTGACATAGGTGCTATACAAAAAAGTGATAAGATATAAGCTAACGGTTTACAGTTTACAGTTATCGGTTCACGGTTGAAAAAAACAGAAGGTAGAAGAAAATTATGGGGTCCTCTTTTGAAGATTTAGAAGTTTGGAAAAAATCTTGCAGGTTATCAGTACGTCTTTATAAATTATTGGTAACAGTTTACGTTTTACAGTTACTGGTTAACCGTGAACTGTGAACCGACAACCGTGAACGGTTACGTATATTTAATAGTTAAAGATATTATCATCAATGATGCAACTTTTTTGTATTGCACCTATGTAACACTCTCAAAAAAAGAGGCCCGGTCCGTGGCAGTGGGAGGCTACATTTACTCACACAACAGCAAAATACGGACCGGGCTTAATTCCGGCCTCTTTAACGGGTTGGAAACAACAAGTCAAGCATTATTTTATATCTTAATTAGTTATTTTATTTTGCTAAATAATAATGCATTCGTAAAAAGTCGAAAACACACATTTTTTGTCATTCCGGCGAAAGCCGGGCACGTAGTGACACGTAGTGAAGCTAAAGCGCTAACCATCAGCGCTATCCAGTATTTTCAGGTAGTTGCAGACCATCTGGACTCCGGTTTTCACCGGAGTGACGACTTTTTACGAAACCATCAATAATAAACCGGGTATTTTATGTTAAACAAAGCCGACAAAATTTTCCCTGTAAAGTATAAACTGTATTCACGAAAAAATATTGATCAAATCCTGCGCTTAAAGAATCTGCCTAAAGAGCTACTTGCTGCCATCAAGACCGTTTCCGCTGTATTGCCTTTCAGGGTTAACAACTACATTATTGATGAACTGATTGACTGGAATAATATCCCTCACGATCCGCTATATCGACTTACATTTCCGCAGCCTGAAATGCTTGATAAACAGGATTTCAAGCAAATGAATGAGCTTTTAATGAAGAAGGCTTCTGAAAAAGCTATTCTTACAGCCTCGCGGAAAATCCAGATGAGCATGAATCCTCACCCCGCAGGGCAGATGGATATGAATGTTCCTGAAGAAAGCGGAAAAACTATAAATGGTATGCAGCACAAATATAATGAAACCGTATTATTTTTCCCGACCCAGGGACAAACCTGCCATGCCTACTGCACTTACTGTTTTCGCTGGGCCCAGTTTATCGGGCTTGAGAGTATTAAATTCGCAAGCAGTGATATAGGCGCTCTTGTAAATTATCTGCAAAACCACCCTGAAGTAACGGATGTTCTCTTTACCGGCGGCGATCCTCTGTTTATGCGGACAAAAATACTTCGTCGTTATATCGAGCCTTTAATTAATGAAAGACCCGGCAATCTTACCTCAATTAGAATCGGCACAAAGGTTCCTGCTTACTGGCCTTATCGCTTTTTGACGGATAATGATGCCGATGATCTTATGCGTTTGTTTGAACATGTTGTTGCGAGTGGACTCCACCTGTCAATTATGTCGCATTTCAGTCATTACAGGGAACTTGAACCCCTTCTGGCGCGCAGGCTGCTGTGAAGCGCATTTTAAGCACAGGCGCCGTTGTCCGCTGCCAGGCGCCGCTTGTTCGTCATGTAAATGATGATCCCGAAATATGGGCCAAAATGTGGCAGGCTCAGGTAAAAATTGGAGCAATACCGTATTATATGTTTGTGGAACGGGATACAGGGCCTAAAAATTACTTTGAAATACCTCTTGAGCAAACCTACAGGATTTTTACCAAAGCTTATAAAAAGGTATCCGGCCTGTGCCGTATTGTTAGAGGCCCATCTATGTCTGCAACCCCTGGAAAGATAATGATCGATGGCATAACGGAAATAGGCGGAGAAAAGGTATTTGCTTTAAAATTCATTCAGGGACGTAACCCGAATTGGACAAATCAAATATTCTTTGCCTGTTTTCATAAAGAAGCCGGTTGGCTCGATGACTTGGAACCGGCCTTTGG
Organism: Desulfobacterales bacterium; assembly: GCA_030610995.1. Lineage (GTDB taxonomy): Bacteria > Desulfobacterota > Desulfobacteria > Desulfobacterales > ETH-SRB1 > Desulfaltia. Next base: position 11,302 of record JAUWQO010000073.1, on the reverse strand, counting down.
GGAAGAAGATTTCTTTTTTAATCAATGAGCATTAACCCGGATACATATTTGAAATGTTGATCTTTAGAGAATAATTTTAAACCATACTGCAATGCAACAGAAGCAATCCATATATCATTAGTCGGTATCGGTTTTCCATTTTCCTTTAAATTATTCAGGACTTCAGCATAAAATTCTGCTGTATCCTCATCAATGCTATACATCTTCACACGTGGTGTATCCAAAAATTCTTCCAGCTCTTTTCTATTTTCCATCTCTCGATTACCGCCTTTGAAACCGGATAGCAGTTCGCCAATACTAACAGCGCAAATTCCTATTTCATGAGATTGCTGCAAAACTGCAATAGTTTCAGGATCTCCCTTCATGGCATATGAATAAATATTCGTATCAATCAGAACTTTTTTCATAACCAGAGCTCCTTGTCTATTTTCCTTTCCGCATCAATTTTTCCCTGAATCTTATCAAATTCCTCTTGAGACCACCTTCCGAATACATGGTCTAAGTCATGGTATACTACTGTAAACTTTTTTTCTTTTATAATGCCGAAATGCTGCCTCATTGTATCTATGACAACCTGATTTACACTTTTACCTTCCTGTTTGGCTGCCTGTTTCATTTTTTCAGACAGAACAGAATCTATTCCTCTTACAGTTATTGTTTTCATTGTGTTTACTCCCTTATTAAATGACATCGTAAGCTGCAATCATTATGACATTAAATTATACAACCATTTTCAAAATGTCAAATAATTTTCTTTTGTTTCAGCAGCCAAAACAAAAAAAGGGCGATTATGCCCTTTTCTATCATCAAATCACCAAAAACCTCTATCTTCCCCTGGGAAGGAGCCATGCCTTAAAGAAAGGGTTGACAAACCTGACCTCCTTACCGCTTTTAAACAAAATATTAATATCGATCATCCGTGTAATAGCTCTGTTTACTGATGCAGAACTGTGCGGTCCGATCATTTTTAACAATTTCATCGAATAAACATTCTTCCCGCCTTCCCTTGCCAGGGCCGTGAGACATTTGAACTGAAGATCTGTTAAGAGGCCTATATAAGTTTCATAGGACTTTTGTTCCCTTGTAAATATCAACTCAAGGGCAGCCTGAAGGTTTGCCGGCGCTACGGTCTCCCTTTCCGAGGTGACGTCCCATAGAGCCTCGCAAAGCTGCTGTATATCCCCGGTGATGTCATTGGCAATTTCAAACACCAGTTTTAAGGTTTCATCACAAACTTTACGCCTTCCTTTCTCAAACTTCCTTGTTAAGAATCTTGAAAACTCTTCATAAGGAAGCGGCCCCACTGTAATCGGAATAGCCGATTTAAAAAAGGCTGAATCGGGAGAAATAAATAGCTCGTCCATCCTGTGCCTTATACTTCCAACAAAAACATAGGGAATAAGTTTGTGAAACTGTATCTTGCTTCTTAAAAGAGCGATCGACTCATCTGCATCGCCGATTTTCTGGATGTCCTGAAATTCGTCAAAGACAACGACAAAACGCCTCTTCCTGCCAATGGATTCGAGAAGGTCAAGCACTTCCTGAATTGAGTTTACCGTCAGTTCCACAGATGCATCGAAGGAAATAACAGGCATGGAGGTAACCGGATCTATCGTAATCGCCGGCCTGAGATACGAGAGGGTTTTAAGCATCCTGGTTAACCAGCTTGCCTTTTTCTCAATTGTAACTATTGCTCGCAGGATCCTCTTGCAGAGAGCGTCTACAGACTTAATGCCGAGAATATCCACATACAAAAGACCGGTTCCCTTTAATCTTCCAACCGCCTCATAAACAAGAGATGATTTTCCGATACGTCTTTCACCGAGAACTACAATGTTTTGGGCTGCTTTGATATGACCGGCAATTTGTTTAAGCAGGTCTTCTCTCCCGCAGAAATCTCTTTCCAAAACGATTGATCCATACTTGAACGGATTCAATGCACACCCCTCTCGCTATTGTGTTAATCAGTTATGTTTTAAGCACAATTGCTTATAATATAACTGTTAAATACTGTCAATAATAAAATAGTCCGAATATTGGGCATCCTTCATTTACCGGTTTACAGTTTAATGAAAAGCTGCAGGCTTTTTTCCACACCCATTTTCCGGAGGCGATAATTGTATGGGTAGTTTTTCAGAAGAGTATATTTGCTTTCTTCAAAAAAATCCTGAAAGCGGTTAGCATTGGAATGATTCATAATTATTCCTGTAAATGGTGCGGTGTCACGTCCCCAGCCCAATATCCCATACAGCATATCCGTTAGATTCATGGACCGGCTTCCAATAGCTTTTTACAAGATTCATAAAGCGCAAAATTTCTTTTTGTGAAAAATTATCCTGCAAATACTTATTAACAAGATCGGTTCGCATCAGTATATGCGTACAGTGCAGCGATTGCAAACATGTTTGAAAGCTCAGCCCATCTTTTGAGGCTTTGACCATCCTCTTTAAGGCGTTCATGCCCGCTATATGGTAAGGCCTGTCCATATAGTAGCCCCTTCCTCCAAGGAGTATAAGAGAAATCCTGGCATTGTCCGGCAGGTTGTTATTGATATACTGCATCGCAGGGTAACTTCCAACGTGGCGAGTCAAAAAATCATTTCTTGTTTCCTGATTAAGAATATACCTTACAGGCTGGATGGTATTAAAGTAATCCTTTAGATACAGGAAATTAGAGGCAATGAAGATTATCGTGACAGCAGACACACCGATCAAGCCGGCGCGGTGAATATGACCGGTTTGTTTGCCTGTCCATTCGATAATATTCTTTATGCCAATCACGCTCAGAATGGTCAGGAATGGAATTGCCGGCAGGATATATCTCGCGCTTATTACTGCAAGAAAGCAGGCCATGAAGATGAAAAAGAACGAAAACAGCAGAAAAAAACCTTTGTCACGGTTCAACTTTTTGTTCAGAAAAGCGAAAGGAAGCATAATTATGAGAATCGGGTTCAGAGCACCGTCAAAGTACTGGGCTGAGCCGTCCTTTCCCTGGAAAAATATTCGAATTGGAATGAAAAGTATTTCCAGGAAACTTTCGCCGAACATAATCTCTCTTCTCTGAAAGATATTGGATGTCCATTTGCTTTCCGCTATTTGGGCTATACTTGCGCCCTTTTCACCAGCATGATGAAGAAATCTGAAAAACTGGTCAAAGAGCGGATAGATGGGGTTTCCCGTCAAAATATAGTTTTTAATATACCAGGGCGAGACAATTAAAAAAGCAATTGCAAAGAATACCGCGCCGGATTTTAATGCCGGCAGTCCCTTTTCTGTATCCCTTGAGTAATAGAAAACTATCATCAGGTTCAAAAAGAGCCATGCAATCATGGCATTATATTTAGATCCTGCCGCCAGTCCCATGCAGACGGCTGATATGAGAAGCCATTTTGTATCTTTGTAATTCCCATCACGCCATCTGACAAATGCAAGGATGCTTGCCGTTGTGAAAAAAATCATTCCAAGATCCACATAGGCTGTGGTTGAGAGATGAACAATAACCGGCGTGCTGAAAAAGATCAGGAAACCCAAAAGCCCGCAGTTTTTACCCAGCCTGTTTTTGAGATAGTTATAGACCAGCAGACCTGTCCCGAGACCGAATGAAAAATGGATAAACTTGGGGGCTATATCACTCTTGAAATAGAGAGGAATGAGATAAAGGAGATCAATGTTCATGGGAAAGTATGAGAAATTTGCCCAGGGGATCTCATAAAATCCTCCATGCGTAAGCCAGAGCTTGGGAACAGCCAGATGATGGATCATGGCGTCTCTTGATATAGGGGGTGTAAGGTTAAGCAGAATTTCAACAATCAGAAATCCTGAAATAGCGATGCATAACAGCGATGTTGCAATCTTATTATTCCAGTATTTTTCGAGCATTCTTTCCTGATTTCCCCTTACTCTGTACAGATAGAGCAATTTTTTCATGAAATATCCGGACTAATTCTTTTCTGCCTTAATCAACAAGACAGCCGCCAAAGAACGGGGCATAATCCTTGCGTCTATCCATGCAAGCAACATATAAAATCGATTGGCCCACTTGAAAAATTGACCAAAAAGATTCATTAACCCTGGCTTATTTGTCTTGGTTATTTTTTTACTTTTTATTCTTTGGATTAAGGAAAAACAATATACGACAAAGCACATCGTAATCTTTTCCAGTGGACCCAACACCTTGTGTATATTAACCGGCCTAAATCCCGCGTCTATTAATCGATCCTTCATCTCAGAAAGTTCATAGCGGCGAAAGTGATTTACAAAACGGTCATCATTGGCAAAATATGATTTTTTATGCGGAAAGGTTACGACAAGCTTCCCGGACGGTTCCGTAACTCTGGCCAATTCTTTAATGGCCTTCCGGTCATCTTTTAGATGTTCAAGTACTTCTGAGCTGATGGTGTGAGAAAAAGCTCCTGACTTAAATGGCAGGTTCATACAATCGGCGACCACATACAATCCATTCCCATAGGCATGTTTAAGCATTTGAAGAGCAGTATAGGATAAATCCGAATATATAATAAGCTTGGTACGGGTCATCACAGGAGAAATTCCGCTTCCAACCTCTAATATCAATTTTATGTTTTCGTTTTGTAAACTTTTTTCTACAACCATTTTCCGGAGGCGATAATTGTACAGGTAGTTTTTCAGAAGAGTATATTTGCTTTCTTCAAAAAAATCCTGGAACCGGTTAGCATTTGAATGATTCATAATTATTCCTGCAAATGGTGCGGTCTCATATATTTAATCATACATGAAGCTCGCTACCGTGGTTGATCTGGTCACCTTTGATCTATTAACCACTCGATATAATCATATATCTTTCCGGCAAGAAAGTATGGGAGACTCAGGAGGATATATGGTTTTCCCTCTGGTGTTCGTGCCCGGGTTTTTTCCAGCGGCCCGGCATAAAGCCTTATTGCATAAGGATGGTTTGATCTATCTATAAACTGGTGCAATGAACGTAACGTTCCCGTTTTTCCTGATTTAACTTCTACGGGAATGATGTATTTTTTAAAGGGGATGATAAAATCTACTTCAGCATTCGACTGTTTTTTTTCTCTGATCCAGAATGACGTCTTTCCCGGCTTTTTCATGTTTATTGCCAGCAATTCCTGTCCTACAATATGCTCCGCAAGGAAACCATGATAAAATGAATGGAGATCACCGGTTTTATAAAAATAGCTCTGGAGATTGACGAAATAGTTGATCAATCCAGTGTCAAGAAACTGAAGCCTCGGTGATTTTCTCAGATCGGGAACTATTGGAGGATCCGTAGAAGTCGACGGATAGAGAAGATAAATAAGCATTGCACGTTCAAGAGTTCTTAGCGCCTCTCCCATTTCCCGTGATCTGTAATTTGATTTGCCAAAACCCTGAAATTTTATCCTCTTTCCAGCTTCAAACGGCACTGTCTCAATCGCATGCCTTATTACCTGGTTCATTGTCGCATTTCGAGCATACTTGCTTACATCATCCAGATAAGAAGTCAAAAGTCCCTGATAGATGGTGGTTAAGGAAGATATATTTTCTTCCTCAGTGTAATTTTTAATAATTTCTGGCATCCCCCCGATAAGACAGTATTTATGGAAATGACGCAGAATTTGAGTAAAGGCAAACTCAGGGCAGGGAATTGTGTTGTAAAGGTTCAGTGCCTGTTCAGCTTTGATTGCGGCAAGGAATTCTTCGAATGTCAAAGGGTACATGAACATATATTGAACACGTCCAACAGGGAAACTGATCTGGTCTCTGCCGATTACAGTTTCGAGTAATGACCCCGCGGCAACAACATGGATGTCCCCGGCGGATTCATAAAAATACCGCATCATTTTCACTGCGTGCGGTGAGTTCTGTATCTCGTCAATAAACAGTAATGTCTTGCCTTCTGAAGGGGAAATATTTTTTGACAGGTAAATAGCCTGGATGAGGTCTTTCAGGGGAAGGTCGTTATTAAATATTTCCGCGTCTTCCTTTTTTTCCAGATTGAGGTATATATACCGGTCAAATTCCTTTGAAAAAATATCTATGGCAGTCGTCTTCCCAACCTGTCTTGCGCCCCTGAGGATTAACGGTTTCCTATCCTTTTTTAATGCCCATTGTTTAAGTTCGTCAATTATCTTCCTGTAAAACAAATTTCACCCCCTGAAAATGAAACAGAATTTGTAGCAAAGTCAAGGCATTTATATGCAATGTTTGTATTATAGTCAAGGCATAAATTGATTTATCGCGTAATAGAGTAAAGGGAAAAACTCATAACCAATGGACATATCTTAAGTTTCGCACCCATGAAATGGTCTAAGGCCAGTTAATGCCCCGGTAAGGGCTCGTAAAAAAATAAAGGAAGTATGCTCATGAGACTGAAAAATTATGGTAGAAATTAGAAGAAACGTAAAGAATATATCCAGCAAAGCGGACTTTTACCCGCACAACACAATGCCACTTTCTCAAAAATGAAGATGTGATTGAAAGGTTGCAAATTGCCCCAGCTTTAGGCATCTGCTCCATTATTTTGTTACACTTTATTATCTTTTGAAATAATGGGAGAATTTATGTTTCATCGCTCGTTTTAATTGAAAAGCGATGAACAATTCTCGCTTTTTCATTTTCTGAAAAGCGAATTTCAAATTTGGCTGGGCCTATATCATTTAGTCTAAATGGGGAAAGACCTATAATTATATTTATGTCCTTTCCTTTTTCTAAGCCGGGGGGAGCTGGATAACTGAGTTGAATTGGCTCTGATTTAGGTGTGATAACACTAACGAAAAGATTGGCAAAAGGTTCTTTGATGTCTTCAAACATCACAACTAAATTAATGAATGGAAGTATTTCCGGAACTTTGTTTACGACCATGTCTTTTGAATAAATACCCATTAAAGACATTTTTCCTCCGACCTCTTGCCGGACATCATCACACAATATTGTATTAATTTTTTTGGCTATTTTCATGATTTATCAATTAACTTTTGAAGTTAATCCCATATCATCCAAAACAGTATTAAGTCTTAATGTTTGGACATGAGATTTGGCTTTGACAGCCTGAGTACCTGAAGGCAATACACTTAAGAGCAATAAATTTTTTAAATCCGTTAATTCCTTTTCCAACTTCTTACTTACATGCCTTTCTGATAATAGATGAACAATATAGCTATTTAATGAGACTCCCTCTTTCAGTGCTTCTTGACTTAAAGTCGCATGTAAACTTTTAGGCAATCGGAGACGGGTTTGACCACTAAACGGCTTAAGTATTTCCGGCTCGGGAATTGGGCAACCATCTTCTTCATATACTTTCAGAAAACCTTCTACGGCAATTTTTGCTTCTTCTACGGCTTCTTCAGGAGTATCTCCGAAGGCAGAAAGTCCTGGAAATTCTGATACTGTAGCAACATAACAATTGTCTTCGTCACTCCATATGAGGTTGATAGAATATTTGAACATAATTAGCCTTCCATTAAGTTGTTGTTCTCAATTATTGCAACTAACTGTTTTGCTTGATATTTTTTGGCTTTACTCTTATCTCTTTTATCGGGTTGGAAATTAAGCATTTTCTTAATTTTAGGGTGCTTATATATTTTGTGACTGCCAGATTGATTCCGAAATTCAAAACCAACATGTTCGGCTAAAGAACATATCTCAGTGAATGAGAGATTTTCTGGAGACTCCTTCGCCTTTCTATACAGTTTATCTTTTTTGCCCATTACTATATTAATATTGGTACCAAATATGGAACCATTAAGTCAATGCTTTTTTTAATAACCTTCAGGTATAGGATCTTTTGGGTTATTTTGTAGTTTTAACCCATGGGCTGAGAGGTACGCGGCATTTTTTCGCGCATCCTTTTCCAGCCCAATGTTAAGCGGATGCCTCTTTAATAAACAGGATAAATGCCTTTTCAAACATTTTCTTTATTTCATTGATTGATATTTGAATAGAAACAAATCTGCTTTTGTTTTTTATTATGCAGTAGCCTAACATTTTAACTCTTTGATCAGATATCTGAGGTAATCGACCCTGATGGACAAAAGCGTTTCTCTCCTTGTAGAGCATATCTACAATTGCTTTTACTTTGTCGTCTGGGTTGAGGGCATTAAAATCCGATTTATTTTCTCTAACTTGAAATCCGTGAACTTTCTCGGAAGAACCATGTTTCGCAAAATATTTTTCCTGAAGAGATACGATAATTGTTCTAAAATCCTTCCTATCTTCAATTGGAAATGAAATGTTCTTTGATTTTTTCTTAATTTTGGCTAACAACCACTGATCAAAAGGCTGAAACTTATCTTTTGACAGGGCCTCCATGATTGAAAATATTGATATCAATGTTATTCCAGCATGCGGAATTTCTTTTGTTACTAAATTATAAAAAAATCCCAATTCTGTTATTTTGTCTTTTTCCTCTTTCAGACTATTTAAACATGCATCGAAATCAGATCGATCTTTGAAATAGTCTTGAAATGCACCAAAAAAATCATTTCTTTTAGATTCGAGGACTGTTTCACTTAAAGCCCCTGCAAGCGGTGTTGCTGCTTCTAAATTGGTTATTTTGTTTTTTGGCATAATTTTTGATTTTTTTGACGTTTAACAAATAATTGTATGATTTTTCGTTTAAATACCACGCATAAAAAATGTCGGCAACAAAAATGCAATTTTGTATTTTTATCCGTTTAACACGCAATAAATGGAGATAGATGTATACAGATAAACACAATGAGAAAGATTGAAACTCCCTGCAGCCCCGATGAGCGGGATTTCCGCTGCGCTTCAACAAGCTACGGGGAATGCGCTTGATGTTCAGTTCACTATTCGAGATGTTGCACCATCCCCCCCTCTTTGCATTTAAAAAAACCTATCTGTGTTTACCTGCCCGCAATGCTTCTCAACGCGTGGCAGGCAGGGCAGTGGCAGGCGGGTCTGTGTGAATCTGTGGCTAAATAGTTACTTCTTTTCCGCCTTAATCAACAAGACAGCCGCCAAAGAGCGAGGCATAATCTTCGCATCCAACCATGCAAGCAACATATAAAATCGATAGCACGGTGTTATTGGGCTGATTTACTTTTTCACTTTTAATTTTTTGAACTACCGAAAAACAATATACAACAAAACACATCGTAATCTTTTCCAGTGGGCCCAATACTTTGTGTATATTAATCGGCCTAAATCCCGCGTCTGTTAATCTATCCTTCATCTCAGAAAGTTCATAGCGGCGAAAGTGATTTACAAAACGGTCATCATTGGCAAAATATGATTTTTTATGCGGAAAGGTTACGACAAGCTTCCCGGACGGTTCCGTAACTCTGGCCAATTCTTTAATGGCCCTCCGGTCATCTTTTAGATGTTCAAGTACTTCTGAGCTGATAGTGTGAGAAAAAGCTTCGGATTTAAATGGCAGATTAAGGCCGTCCGCGACAACATAATATCCTTTTCCGTAGGATTGTTTAAGAAGTCGGATAGCTGCAAAAGACAGATCTGAATATATGATATCCTGGGTTCCTGCCACCACAGGAGAAATCCCGCTTCCAACCTATAATATCAATTTTATGTTTTCGTGTAGCAGGCTTTTTTCTACAGCCATTTTCCGGAGGGGATAATTGTACAGGTAGTTTTTCAGAAGAGTATATTTATTTTCTTTAAAAAAATCCTGGAACCGGTTAGCATTGGAATGATTCATAATTATTCCTGATCAGGAAATAACTTGGAAGTAATAAAATTCATTTTCGTTAGTCGAAATGTCAGCGCTGTGCTCAAACATCCAAAACCATACTTTATACTTCTTCGCAAATTTATCGATGAAGCTTCTGTAAAATACTTTGTTGGACAACTTATCTCGGCAACAGTATAGCCAAGCCATATAATCTGTGCCAGTATCTGGTTGTCAAAAACAAAATCGTCTGAATTTTCATCAAGCGGCAGCCGCTCAAGCAAGTCACGTGAAAAAGCCCTGTACCCCGTGTGATACTCGGAAAGCTTGGCTCCTATAAGGATATTTTCAACAAAGGTCAAAAATCGATTTGCGACATATTTCCAGACAGGCATTCCGCCTTTTAGAGCATACCCGCCAAGAATCCTTGAACCCAGCACACACTGATACAGACCGCTTCCTATCATGGATGCCATGGCCGGGATCAGTTTTGGCGTATACTGATAATCCGGATGAATCATAATAATGATATCGCCGCCTTCCTCAATTGCCAGTTTATAACATGATTTTTGATTGGCGCCGTAACCCAGATTTTTTTTATGAGCATAAACCTTTGTGTTTGGCAATGACTTTGCTATAGTTACTGTTTCGTCCATGCTGCCGTCATCGACTAAAATAATCAGGTCGACAATTTGCTGTGCCATAACCTCATCATAGGTTCTGCGCAGGGTTTTTGCCGCATTGTATGCAGGCATGACAACAATCACTTTTTTATCTTTAAACATTCAAATTCTCCGGCTAAAATTTTACTTTTCACTGGATGATAGAATCGGTGCTTCCTATCACCGAAATGGTCACGTTTTGTTCCGTGCAACTTTTTTGTATTGCACCCGTCGGCATTTATCGGAATTGCCAATGATGGCATTTCCGATAAATGGTCGAATAAAGTCCTCTGTGGGATACCGAATCTATTTGCAATCCTTTCTTGTGGCAGACCAAGCTGCAGAAGAAGTGCGTTGAAAATTTGAAACCATCCATTCAGCCCAGGATAGCGGCTACCAACTTAAGGCGGGACAATTTGTAGGGTGGGCAATGCCCATCATCAATGAGCGATCGCTGCAAACTACATAGATTGGTGGGCAGTGCCCACCCTACTATAACTCCTTGAGATTACAAGGTGTCCCGCCTTAAGTTGGTAGCCCTTTGGAATATTTTGGATTTATCCGAAGCACTTTTTTATAATGATAGAACGAATCGGCTTTTTTCATATTCATATAAAAGTAGTTGACACTTTTTAATATGCTCATTTCGTCAAATGGACGTATTCTAATACAGAAATTGGTATTTGGGGATTTTGGCAATACTGCCTTTATCCCCAAATAATGTTTACGGGTTATAAAAAAAGTGTAAACCAGTAAATGAAGGATGCTAACGAAGGCATCCTTCAGCAAGCTCAAAAAGTAGCTTACAGTTTTAACGTTTCTCGTTTTCTCGTTCCTATGCTCCAGCGTGGGAATGCATACCATATGGGTTGGGAGTATTACCAGTTTGTTAAAATTGGAATGATATCCCACAGCATCATCATTTATCGGGCGGGGTAAACCCGCCCCTACGGGTTACGTGCATCAAATTTCGTAGGGGCGGGTTTATCCCGCCCGAATAGAGTTTATGT
>JAUWQO010000083.1 GCA_030610995.1 Desulfobacterales bacterium | reverse complement strand
TATTCCATTTAGTTCTTTTAATTCCTCTGGGTGTGGTGTATTCTTTAATTATTGAAGCACTACAAATATCTTAATGCCTTGTTTATCAACCTCCAGAGCCTTTACATAAGAGGATTTTATGAAAAAGCCATGGTGTCCCTTGCGTTCAACTGTATGCAAATTTCGATGATTTGCCATCGGTGGATACGTTTAAGATAACCACATTATTATGTTGCGAGTCATTTTAAGTTATGTTGCGGGCTTTTCATAACTCTTTGTTATTATAGCAAATATCGACGTATGAGCTTTTGGTGAGTATTTACTTGTTTTTTCAATGGGTTAGAGAGAACTCACAACATAAGGGACGCCCTTTACATTTACAGTTTTCACCCTAACCTACTCTAAACTATTGTAAATATGGAAAGGCCCTTAAAGGTGTCCATAAAAAAATAACTATCTTTTAAGCATGGGAAGGCTTGCGGTACATCAGTTTATAAGTTGACGGAGTAATTGAACTGAAGAATGGGCGTCATAAGTAAATTAAATAAGCTTTTCTTTTAAAATCTCCTGCAGATGTTTGGGATTGGCTTTGCCTTTGGACAGCTTCATGGACTGACCAATCAGAAAACCCATGGATTTTTTGTTCCCGTTTTTATAATTTTCAACGGCAGAAGGATTTTCTTCGATTACCTGCTTTACAATAGACTCAAGAGCGTTATAGTTTTCGTGCTGAAAATATGATCCCTGAAAAAGATAAGATTTGATCGGCATACCAAAAGATTCGGCGCGGGAATTAAGATACATCTCATTCCAGTTATTACTGCCTACCGCCCGGTGCCCATAGCGTACGCTGTCATATTTACCGGCGCTGGATGACGCCTCAACAGCGCCGATTATATTATGCGCTGTCCGGACCATGTTAAAATCTTCTAAACTGACTTCAATGAGTTGAATGCCGCGTTTGGCAAGTTTTGATATTGCCGCCTCAAAGGCGCTTTGTTCGTCCTTTTCCATGGTTTCAAGGCATTCCTTGATCACGCCGCAGGAGCTGGCCGGTTTTTTTGCTTCAAACACCCGTGAAAAATCAGGCGGTTTAAGCCCAGACTCAAATTCAGATCCGAATTCCGGCCCAAATTCCGGCATAGACAAATTCCTGCTGTCATTTCCCGCGATAACACTGATTACCCTAAAAACGTCTGCAAGTTTTTTTGCCAGAATCCCACAGCATTCCATTGACGGAATCAGGCCAATCAGGCCAAAGCGGGATACAATTCCATAGCTGGGCTTGAATCCAAAAACACCGGCAGCACATGCGGAAACACGTGATTCACCCAGGGTATCGGTTATTAATACAATATCAGCTTCGTTATTTTTAAGAGCGTTAGCGCCTGTGTCGCCTGTTAGACCGAGACCGAGTTCACTCATGTATGTAGCGCCTTTAATGATTGCCCCGGCCTGTCGAAGCCGCTCGACAACGGTGGCGTCTTCAATGGCAGCAAACCCTTCCAGTGCTCTGGAACCGGCTTGTGCCGGCCACCCCCGGACAGAAAGGTTTGGCTGTATTGCCACGGTCAATCCTGTAAGTATGTTGTTTTCAGACACGCATGGAGGCGCCGGATCAATATAGCTAAAAATTGTTTCTTGCATGCAAACTCCTCTTCTAAACGTTCACGGAACGTTGAAATTAGAAATTAGAAACTGGAAATTAGGCATTCATGCTTTTGTACTGTTGATGAACGCATTCAATATTGGGCCGAGTTTTTCAACTATTGCTTTGTATTCTGTCTCGTTTGACTCAGATAAAACTTTTCTTCTGATGAGTTTTCGCAACCATGATTTGGTTTCTTCAAGTGAACATTGAAATTGGAAATTGGGCATTCATGCTTTTGTACTGTTCTTCCCAATTTCTAATTTCTAATTTCTAATTTAATCTCTCCCAAATTTCCAATTTCAAGTTTCAAGCCGTGAACGGCTACTTCCTCTTTACTCTAAAATTGTGTCCACCTTGAAAAAATCGCCCTTTACAGCAGGTGCATTTTTAAAAAGATCCCTGTTTTCGACCATGTTGCAGGTTTTGGAAGATGTGCCATCCCTGAAACGGTTTTTCAGGGCAAAAACCGAAAACATGGGTTCACTTGAACCTGCTTTTTTATTCACATGTCCGGCCATCTTGACTGCATCTGCGACAGCGGCTTCGATTTCAGGACGCTCGCCTTTTAGTATGCCGATACGCGACAACCAGGAAAGATTATCTATCTGTTCCTTTTGTTGTAAGGCGCCGGGAAGTTCTTCTTTTCCTTTAATATCAAGCAGGCCCAATTCGGCTATCTGCTCATAATCGACGTTGGAAGGCGCCAGAGTCAAAGGACAAAAGGCGCTACGATTTTTTGGAAAAGCCGTAATTTCACGGATCGATGGTGTTTTCAGGATCATGGCGATTACCCTGTCCATGCCGAGCGCGAGTCCTCCATGGGGCGGGGGCCCATAATCAAATGCATTTAAAAAGAACCCGAACTTTTCCTCCACTTCCTTCTCGGAAAGCGCCAGGGCCTGAAAAATCTTATGCTGAAGTTTTTTTTCATGAATACGGATACTGCCGCCGCCAAGCTCTTCTCCGTTAATAACTATATCATAGGCGCGCGATTTTAAAGACAAGAGCGCTTCCATATCTTTGGGATCAAAGTCGGTTCGATCCGGAGCTGTAAAGGGGTGATGACTGGAAGTAATACCGCTTTCAGTCATCTCGAAAAGCGGAAAGTCCGTAACCCAGACAGGGCAGTAGCTGTCCCGGGGAATCATCCTTAGACGGTTGGCCACGTGAAGCCGGAGCTGACCTAAAACGTTATTTACCAAGCTGCGGGATGGATCGGCAATCATTAAAATCACATCTCCGTCTCCAGCGCCAAAGCGTTTTATTATCAGGCGTTTTTCATCCTCAGTAAAAAACTGCACAATATTGGAGTCCAGATTTCCATTGGTTATACGCATCCATGTCATTCCCTTGGCTCCGAAATCAGGCACAATTTCCTTTGCATATTCATTTTGAAGAATATTTTTACTCAACTGCTTTGATGCGCCCTTGACATTGATACCTTTGATATGCCCGCCGCACTGCAGAATCTGTTTGAAAATTGTGTAATTGGTATTGGTGAAAATGTCGGTAGCTTCAACAAATCTTAAACCAAAACGCAAATCCGGCCTGTCGGTTCCGGTGCTTTCCATGGCCTCCTGCCATGTAATATATGGAAATGGCTTGGGAAGTGTTATGCCGCCGATTTCAAAAATCCGTATAAGCAGCTCTTCGATGAGCTCATAAATAAAAGTCTCATCAATAAAAGAAACCTCAATGTCCAGTTGGGTAAATTCGGGCTGGCGGTTGGGGCGTAGATCTTCATCTCGAAAACAACGGGTGATCTGGTAATATTTTTCAAAACCGCTGATCATTAAAAGCTGTTTAAAGAGCTGGGGTGACTGGGGCAAGGCATAAAACCGTTTCGGGAAATGCCGGCTTGGGACCAGGTAATCACGGGCGCCTTCGGGGGTACTTTTGGTAAGCATCGGTGTTTCTATGTCTATAAAGCCCTTGTCATCAAGATACTTCCGAATACATTTGTTGATTTTGTGCCGTTTGATGATAAAATCCTGCATGGTCGGCCGGCGCAGATCAAGATAACGGTACTGAAGCCTCAAATCCTCTGATACTGCCTTTGATACTGCCCCTAATACTGATTGATGAACGGGGTTATCGGTTCCGGCAAGCATGGCCTTCTCGGAAATGGAAAACGGCAGGGCGCTTGATTTACTGAAAATTGTCATGTTGGTTGTAATGATTTCCAGCTTCCCGGTTTCGATACAGGGATTTTCCGTACCCCCGACTCGCTCAACCACCTGTCCTGAGACATTAATGCAAAATTCATTTCTAAGGTCAGCGGCCAGGCTGCAAATTGCTTTATCTGTAAATTCAGGGCTGAAAACAACCTGAACAATGCCGCTTCGATCCCGCAGATGAATAAACAGCACATCGCCATGATCGCGCAAAGAATCAACCCAGCCAAATAAATGGACCTGCCGTCCAACATTAGATAAATTTAATCGCCCACATTCCGATCGATCACGATAATTCATAATTTCTTCTCTGTTTCCTGTTTTTTGAAGATTTTATTGTTCATGATAAAATTCAAAGGTCTCAAAAAGTCTAAAAAAATAAACAATTTTTGTACCGCTTTAGCGATTAAAATGTCAAGAATTAAGGAAATATATAGCTTGCCTCAAGCTTAATGGCCTTGTAAAAATTCGCTTTGAAACAAAGGCGGTAAATGATATCAATGATATAAATAGAAGATAAAGCATAAGATCAAAATTAGGAGTCAAACAAGGAAAACAAGATGATTCAAAAGACTTATGAAGAATAGGGGGTAATTATTATGTCTGACAAACCAAAAGGCGCCATACTACAACGCGATAAAGAAACATACGCAATAGTTCCAAGGATTCCTGTCGGGCTTGTTACTCCTGAAAAATTGGAAAACATTGCTAAAGTCGCAAGAAAATACAAGATACCAATAATTAAAATTACTTCCGGCCAGCGTTTTGCATTAGTAGGGATAAAAAAAGATGATCTTGATAATATCTGGAAAGACCTTGATATGGATATGGGTAAAGCTACCGAGCTTTGCCTGCATTATGTTCAAGCGTGTCCAGGGACGGCTGTGTGCAAATTTGGAGTCCAGGACTCTTTGGGACTCGGCGTGGAAATTGAAAAACTTTTTTCAGGAATCGATCTTCCTGCCAAAGTCAAGATTGGAGTATCAGGCTGTCACTTCTCATGCGGAGAGAGTTTTGTACGCGATATCGGCATCCTTGGCATGAAAAAAGGCTGGACATTAATAGTAGGAGGAAATTCCGGACATCGCGCGCGTATCGGAGACATTCTGGCTGAAAACCTGTCAAAAGATGAAATAATTGATCTAACTAAAAAGGTGTTAGAGTATTATAAAAACAACGCTAAAAAACGGGAACGGATGGCCAGATTTGTCCATTTTGTCCTCATTTTTTGTTCATTGCACTTCCTTTTCTATCATACTTGCTTATCAGTTCCCTGAAATCCGCAATCAGGAGTATAACATGTATTATCCACAAACTCACACTTTTCCTTACATGAAGGGCACTCTTCAGGAGGAGTGTCAGCCTCAAGGGTGTAGCCGCAATTTGAACATCGCCAGCTTGGCATAATTACCTCCTTAATAGTTTTCTCCCAGCAGCTCAAAATGATCCTTGGGATGGTCACAGGCCGGACAAACATTCGGCGCCTCTGTACCTTCATGAAGATAGCCGCAGTTGCGACAGCGCCAAACAACTTTTTCATCTTTTTTAAATACCCTGCCTGCTTCAATGTTAGCTGCAAGAGTGTTGTATCTTTTCTCATGCTGCTTTTCTGCAACAGCTATTGCCTCAAATATTACAGCAATTGAATCAAACCCTTCTTCAAGAGCAGTTTTTGCAAACCCGGGATACATTTGTGTATGTTCATAATTTTCTCCGTCTGCAGATGCCTTCAGATTTTCAAGGGTGGCGCCGATCACACCGGCAGGAAATGCTCCTGTGATCTCAACCTCTCCGCCTTCAAGAAGTTTAAAAAGTCTTTTGGCATGTTCCTTCTCCTGATTTGCAGTCTCTTCAAAAATCGCAGCTATCTGGACGTAACCCTCCTTTTTTGCCTGGCTTGCAAAATATGTATAGCGATTGCGAGCCTGTGATTCTCCTGCAAAAGCTGTAAGAATATTTACTTCGGTCTTACTTCCTTTAAGCGTCATAATTACATCCCCCATTTTTTATAACAATTTAGGTCTTTCAAAGAGACTTTTTTGAAAGACCTAAATTGCTGCCACAGATCTAATTAACGATAAGGACGGAAATATCCTTAACCAGGTGGAGCACTTTTTGTGAAATACTGCCAAGGATAAAATCCTTAATCCCGGACTGCCCCCTTCTCCCCATGACAATAGCGTTATAACCGGATTGCGCTTCTTTAACGATATCCCTTGCAACCCCCTTTTTTTTGCTTTTTGCCTTTATGGTTATATTCTTTGCTTTAAACCCGGCATCTATTAATTTTTCCCGTGCTTTTTTGAGTGCGCTGTCAACAAGGTTCTTTTTTTTCTCTTCAAGTTTACAAAAGGAACTTTGTTGAGATTTAAAATATGGGGTTAATTCCGGACTGTTCATCTCACATAAAGCAGCCGTATCTTGCATTACATTAAATAACGTTACATTACTGTCAGAAGTGAAAAATTTCTCAATAAATTCCACTGCCCGCATGGCGTTCTCAGAATCATCAAATGCCACCAATATTTTTTTATCCATGAGTCATATCCTCCTTTGTAAAATAACATAGATTATAAGGACTATTTTTCTTATTATACTGCGGAAAACTAAATTTTTACCCAGAACCAAGCATTTAATGCTATTGTTTTTCTTTACAAACAGGTTCTTAAAATCCAACTCAATAACTTTGGTTATATGGAAAGAGCTAAAAAACCGGGGAAACTGCCTGCGGTGATGACCAAATCAGAAGTTGGATTGGTTCTCGCTGCCATGTCCGGCACTTACCGGCTGATGGCAAAACTCCTTTATGGTTGTTGACTTAGGCTCATGGAATGCGTTCGTCTTCGGGTCAAGGATATCGATTTTAGGCAGAATCTCATAATCGTGCGTGATGGAAAAGGAATGAAAGATTGGTGTACTATGCTTCCTGAGCAATTAAAGCTTTTTTTATCAGATCAATTGGAACAGGTCAAGATAATACACGAACAGGACTTGAAAAAGAGATTTGGGTGAGAAAATATCAAACGACCTAAGAAGTGGAAAGATACGCCGTCATCATATCAGTGAAAGCGAAATTAAACTCCCCTTCTCTTCCAGATCAGGTTCGCTATCGTTTGACCCGGCTTGCGGGCAGAAGAATTAAATCAAATAATTCTTGCCTTTTACCTGAGTTCTGGTAAGGCAATAACCTGTTGGAGTTAAATTCGTGACTTTTTACGAGTTCATCAAATTTAATTAAATTGTAAAATATAATCAAGTAAATATAATGAGAATGCGATATTCTAAGGTTTACATAGAGTCTTTTGGTTATGAGCTTGCTCCCAACGTAGTGACATCAGATGATCTTGAAAAGCGTTTGGAGCCGCTTTATGAAGCTCTCCATTTTCAAAAGGGGCAATTGGAGGTTATAACAGGAATTTCCGAACGCAGATTCTGGGATCCGGGTTACAAAATGTCTGAAGGGGCAATTAAAGCAGCACAAAAGTCTATCGAAGCCTCAGGCATTTCTCCTGAGTCTATCGGCATGCTCATTTACGGCGGAGTCTGCAGGGACAATCTGGAACCTGCAACCGCGTGCGCTGTATCACATGGCCTTGGCCTTGGCCCTGAAACCCTGATTTGTGATGTGTCAAATGCCTGCCTGGGAGTTTTAAACGGAATGCTGCAGGTAGCTAATGCAATTGAACTTGGCCAGATCAGGGCCGGTCTTGTAACGGCATGCGAGTCTTCACGAGAAATAATTGACACTACTATTGAGCAGCTCCTTGAAGCAGGGGATATGGATAATTTTAAGAAAAAAATTGCTACACTGACCGGCGGTTCAGGGGCTGTGGCCGTGCTTTTAACGGATGAGTCGATCTCATCAACAGGTCAGGGCAGTCATCGTCTTATTGGGGGGCTAATAAGAAGCGCTGCAGAGCATTATAAATTGTGTCGTTGGGGGCCGGATACCGGAATACCTGCCGGCGGACTTAATGTCATGGAAACAGATTCTGTCGCTGTATTGCAAAACGGTGTGACTCTGGGGATAGAAACGTTCAATGACTTTAGAAAAGAGCTGTCATTGCCTGATGATAAACCGGATAAAATTATTTGTCATCAGGTGGGAGCGACCCATCAGAGAACCATGCTTGAATCCATAGGAATTCCAAAAGAAAAAGATTTTACCACCTTCGAGTTTCTTGGAAATATCGGCACCGTGTCTCTTCCCATTACCGCCGCAATAGCATCAGAACGTGAGTTTCTTATGCCGGATGATCTGGTTGGATTTTTTGGAATCGGCAGCGGTCTTAACTGCATTATGCTCGGCATTGAGTGGTAGAGTGTGTCAGGGGGCTGTTTTCTGTGTCAAAAAAGATTAATATTTCTGCTTTTCGTCATCTATACCCGTTTAAATCCCATTACATGAACCTCAAAGGTTTGAAGTATCATTTTATTGACGAGGGAACCGGCGATCCTGTTGTAATGATACACGGAAATCCTACATGGTCGTTTTATTATCGCGAACTAATTAAAGAGCTTTTAACAAATTTTCGCGCAATTGCGGTTGACCATATTGGGTGCGGCCTTTCCGACAAACCAGATAAAAATGGATACGATTACAGTCTCAAAAGCCGGGTAGATGATATTGAAGCCCTGTTTGACCATCTTGAGTTATCGGAAGGGATTACGCTTATACTCCATGATTGGGGCGGGATGATCGGCATGGCCTATGCTTTGAGGCATCCAAAAAGAATAAGTCGAATAGTAATAATGAATACTGCTGGTTTTTTTCCGCCAGGCAAAAAAGGGCTTCCTTTCAGGCTGTGGCTTGTGCGAAATATAAGGCCGTTTGCAACTGTTGCGGTCCTCGGCTTTAATCTCTTTGCATACGGCGCTCTGTTTATGGCGTCACACAAAGGGCTTTCCAGGGATGTAAAATCAGGGCTCATTGCCCCGTACAACTGCTGGGAAAACAGGATAGCTACCCTTTGTTTTGTCCGGGATATTCCTGTTAGAAAAAATGATTCAAGCTATGGCCTTGTAAAATATGTGGATGAAAATCTGCATAAACTTGGGGGCATTCCGATGCTCATATGCTGGGGCAAGCACGACTTTGTTTTTGATGTATCATACCTTGCCGAGTGGCAAAGCCGTTTTCCGGATGCAGAGGTCAACCTGCTTTCAGATGCAGGCCATTATGTTCTGGAAGATGAGCCGGAAAAGGTTTGTCTGCTTGTCAAAGATTTTTTAACCAGGCATCCTGTATAGTAAAAAAAGTTATACACTAAGTCATTGCGAGGAGTGCAACGACAAAGCAATCTCATAACTTATTAATAATCCACAAGATTGCCGCGTCGCTTTGCTCCTCGCAATGACTAAAAACAGTGGTTATGCAAAGCTCTATCTTTGCGTTCTTTGCGGCTTTGCGGTGAGTAAAAAAATGCAATTGAAAAATGACAACAAAATTGTAAATATTTCGTCTTATTTAAAAAGAATGGCCGGCGTGCAGCCGTATAAAAGGGCTGTTGTCTATCCTGTGGGGATAGATGAATACAAAAGGGTTGCATACTCTCATCTTACATTTCTGCAGCTCGATCATGAATCGGATTGTTATGCGCACGGACTGGAAAAGGCCGGGATTAGGCGCGGGACAAGAACCGTTTTAATGGTAAAACCGGGGCCGGATTTTTTTTCCTTAACATTTGCGATATTCAAAGTGGGCGCTGTGCCTGTTGTGGTTGATCCGGGAATGGGAATAAGTCGCATGCTTTTGTGCCTTAAAGAAAGCAGACCGGATGCTTTTATCGGTATTCCGGCTGCACACGCACTTCGAATCCTGTTTCCAAAATATTTCAAAAACGTAAAAACAAACATTACAGTAGGCAGACGCTGGTTCTGGGGAGGGCTTGCTCTGCGACAGATCCAACAGATTCCATGGCAATCGTATGATGCGGTTAAAACTACGAGTGATGAAACAGCGGCCATCCTGTTTACAACCGGAAGCACAGGCCCTGCAAAAGGGGTGGTATATACTCACGGCATGTTTGATGCCCAGATACGTCATATAAAATCCCACTTCAACATATCAGAGGATGAAATCGATCTTCCCACGTTTCCGCTTTTTGCCCTGTTTGATCCTGCATTGGGGATGACTGCGGTAATACCTGATATGGACCCTACAAAACCAGCGCTCGTAAATCCTGAAAAGATCATCGAGGCAATAATAAATCAGGGAGTGACAAACATGTTTGCTTCGCCTGCTCTGCTTAATCGTGTGGGACGTTATGGAAAAAGCAAAGGGATAAAACTCCCATCTTTGAAAAGGGTTATTTCAGCCGGCGCTCCTGTATCTCCATCCAACATTGAGCGGTTTGCCTCCATGCTGTGTGGTGATGCAGAAATCCATACACCTTACGGCGCAACCGAAGCTGTGCCGGTGATATCTATCAGCAGCAGTGAAATCCTTTCTGAAACCGGAAAACTCAGCGAGCAGGGGTTTGGTATCTGCGTTGGTCGTGTGCTTGAGGGAATAGAGATTCGTATTATTAAAATAACCGACAGCCCGATTGAAAAATGGTCTGACAGCCTTATGGTTTCCCACAATGAGATCGGTGAGATTACGGTTAGCGGAGATCTTGTTACAAGACAATATTTTGAAAACACCCGGGCAGATGATTTCTCAAAGATTAAAGATGGTGACATGGTGTGGCACAGAATGGGAGATCTTGGCTGGATGGATAAAAAGGGGAGAATCTGGTTTTGTGGTCGTAAGAATCACCGCGTGATTACTGAAAAGGGCACGCTTTTTACCATTCCGTGCGAGGCAATTTATAACAATCACCCAAAAGTGTTTCGAAGCGCCCTTGTGGGCATAGGATCACCGCCAAAACAAAAACCGGTAATCTGCATAGAATTAGAAGCCGGCGATAAAAGGAAAAACAAAAAAAAGCTCAAAAAGGAGCTTTTTGAACTCGCAATAAAAAATGTATTGACTGAAAACATTGAAACTATACTGTTCCACAGGGCATTTCCGGTTGACATACGACATAATTCAAAGATTTTCCGCGAAAAACTGGCAGTATGGGCGGAGAATCAGGTGAATTGAAAAACAGGAGGTCCTGAATTCCCCTCGCGATAGATGAATTCGTCAAGCGCGATCCTCATCTAAGGCAATTACGGCTCTTATTCACCTTTCTCCCAGAATTTCCACCACTTTCTCCGCATTTCGCGGGCTTCCTGACCTTTTTTAGAGCCCTTACCTAATTCTTTTTGTACCTGCTCAGCTTTTTTCTCGCGCTGTTTTTCCAAGCCCTTTTTTGCCTTTTTACTTTTCTCCCTTACTTTTTCTTGTTTTTCTTCTTTGACCTCTTCGGCTTCTTTTATTCTTTCTTTAGCCTGTTCGCGCTTTCTTTTCTTAATCTTTTCAACTTTATCATCTGTTTTAGCTTCCATTGCCCTGCTATGGGTCTTGATCTGTTTTTTTGCATGCCTGCCCTTGCCTGCCCGGTCAGACTTTCCAGCAAAAGCTGGTGCTGTGAACAAAAATACCAAAGCAATCAAAGTAGTAACTAATGCTTTCATGTTTTTCCCCTTTGATAAAATTTTTGTTTGAATTAGTTGCCGGCTAAGCTTTAGTCAGGTGGGACTTTCTTAACCTCATCGCCAGAGCAAGCCCTGCAGAGAAGAAGGTGAGATTTCCTTTCACCCGATCACCCACTGAGTAACAATATCGAATTTCAAAGACTCTTTGTCTTATCCCAATGATTCGGATTTATCTCGGCACGAGAATTGCTTTGTTATAAAACTATTTGAACAGGCTTCTAATCCTTGAAATGAAACCTTGGTCAGTTATCTCCTCAAGCTCTCCGCCATCAAGCCACTGCCCATAGCAGACAGAGCAAGTATCGATATGAACATCAGCATTCTTGAGGCTGGTGACCTGTACCATATTCCCTTCTCCACCACATCTTGGGCATTTCCTCTTCCGTGCATCTTGACCTTGATTATTATCCACCTCATTCTTCAAGGCCTCGATGCGTCCAGATTCAAGGATCTTGTCCAGCTCCCCGATATCAAACCAAATGCCAGAGCAACTGCTGCATTTGTCAACCTCAACTTCGCCTAACCTTACTTTCTGTAATTGCCCATTGCATTTCACACATTGCATCTGATACCTCCCTATAGATAATCAGTTTATAAGTTTGTATCGTCAAGAATAGAACAGCTAAATCTTTTTTTAGTTAATGGTTTCAGGTCCAAGCCTGTAAAGCAAAAAGCCCCATCCTTCATATGACTGAAGAAATGGGGCTTTATTTTTTTGTAATCCAATGATTGGTCACCTGATCCTCCTGTTTGAGGTTCAAAAAACAGACCGAAATTAATCTTTGGCAATATATATTAAATGAATATACAAGTCAATTTAATCAAAAAAATCCCTCGATGCTCTGCATCGGGGTTAAATGAAGATTCCTTTTGATATTAACCAGGCAAAATAATACCCGGACTTTGTCATGCCGGACTTGATCCGGCATCCAGCGTATTTTCCTGGATAGCGCTAATGGTTAGGGAGTATTACCAGTTTGTTAAAATTGGAATGATATCCCACAGCATCATCATTTATCGGGCGGGGTAAACCCGCCCCTACGGGTTACGTGCATCAAATTTCGTAGGGGCGGGTTTATCCCGCCCGAATAGAGTTTATGT
>JAUWQO010000057.1 GCA_030610995.1 Desulfobacterales bacterium | reverse complement strand
TGTCGAATGATTTGAAGGCATTTGAGGCCGACAGGGCAAGATTGCAGAAGGCTCTTAAAGCCGCAGAATTAGGCAGTGAATTTGCCACCCTGTCATCGAAAAGACAGCAGCAGAAGCTTGATCTTGAGACTTTGGCAAATTCTAAGACTCAGCTTCCTGGCCAGGAAAAAACGCTGGGGTTAAAAGAAACAGGCCTTAAGAAGGCTGAAGAAGCTGTAATTAGAGTTAAAGACAAACAAAAAAGCGAACTTGGATTGATTAAAAAAGTTCGGGCGCTTGACCTTCGTATTTCAGAGAAACAGTCCGCTTTAAAAACGGCTGTGTCAGATTTCCAGAAGATTGAAACACAGCTTTCTAAAAATAAAAAGCGCAGACAAAAGGTTGAATCCAATCAAGAGACTGCGGGCAAAGAACTTTCCAGGATTGAAGATTATCTGTCTTCCAATGCTCATGATGCAGCGCTGGTTACTGAACTGACAGGAATAAATGAGCAGATCAAAAACCTGGAGGCAGCAGCAACAAATGTTTCAGCAATAAACACCCAGGTTTCAAAACTGAAAAAACAGTTTGTAACGGATGCAGCACGGTATTCGAAGCAAGTGGTATTATGCAGTACCCTCAAAGAGAAGCATGATATCGCAAAAAAACAGGTGTCACAAACAAAGGGCTCCATTTTAGAACTTTTGGGTGATCGCCTGCTTCGGGAATACCGGGCTGAACATGAGAGCCTTTTGCGTGAAATGGCCTACTTGAGAAAGATCGCAAGCCTCGAAGATGAACGCGCAAAATTGGAGGATGACAAGCCATGTCCGTTATGCGGGTCTCTGCACCACCCCTTTGCTGAAGGTAATATTCCTGAAATTGATGAGAAAGAGAAAAAAATCAACGAACTGTCCAGCCTGATTCAGAAAGCAGAACATCTGGAAAGAGAGCTGAAGGAATATGAATCCAAAGAAAAGGAAGCGGCTTCGACGTTAACTGAAGCAGAAAAACAGCTTGTTCAGACCTTGCACAAGAAAAATGAATCTCATGCAAATGCCCTGCGCTTTGAAAAAGAATTACAGTCGGCAACGGGTAAATACGCTGAATTGGAAAGTAAAGTTATCTCAAACCTGGAACCATTTGGTGTAAAAGAGATGCCGGATGAGAATTTGGATTCTATTTCAGAAGCTCTCGCTCTTAGACAGAAAAACTGGCAGGAGCATCAAAAACAAAAGGCTGAAATCGAAAAACAAACCAATGAACTTGCGGCTGAGATAAAAAGTCTTGATGCCATAATGCAAACACTTAGTGAAACGCTGAAGGAAAAACAAGGTGTGCTTGATGTACACAAAGAGGACATCAATAAGCTGACTGCTGAACGTAACGGTCTATATGGTCAGAAAAATCCGGATACAGAAGAAACCCGGCTGGAAGGCTTGATCACTGAAGCTGAGAAATCTGAGAAAGCAGCAAGAGATAGCCGGGATCAGATCATGCAGCAGTTGAATGAATTAAAGACCCGCATTACAGCATTAAAAGAAAGTACGGCGAGGAGGAAACCTGAGATGGACGGCCTTGAAGCCTCTTTTAAGATTATCTACAAAAAAGCCGGTTTTGAGGATGAGCCGACATTCATTTCGTACCGGCTTCCCATTGATGAAAGAAATAAATTGAGTCAGCGAGCCAAAGAGCTCGATAACAAACAGGCTGATATTGCAACTCGAAAAAAAGACAGAGAAACTCGTCTATCTCAGGAAATAGACAAAAAGATTACTGAAGCTCCGCTGGATGATCTGAAAAATGAACAGGCTGTGACTCAGGAATCCCTAAAAAAACTTGGCGAGGAAATTGGAGCTATAAAGCAAAAACTTTCAGACAACACGGATGCGAAGGCCAAACATCAACAGAAACAAGTGTTAATCGAAGCACAGAAAACAGAATGCACAAGATGGGATGCGCTGCATTCATTAATCGGCTCTGCGGATGGAAAGAAATACAGAAACTTTGCTCAGGGACTCACATTTGAATTGATGGTGTCTCATGCCAACAGGCAGCTTGAAAAAATGACCGACCGCTATCTGCTGGTCCGGGACGAGGATCAACCACTGGAGCTGAATGTTGTTGATAATTATCAGGCCGGTGAAATCAGATCTACCAAAAACCTTTCCGGTGGAGAGAGCTTTATTGTCAGCCTGTCATTGGCTCTTGGATTGTCAAAAATGGCCAGTCGCAAAGTCCGTGTAGATTCCTTGTTTCTTGATGAGGGCTTTGGCACCCTGGATGAAGATGCATTGGAAAGCGCCCTGGAAACCCTTTCCGGGCTGCAGCAGGATGGTAAACTGATCGGCATCATTTCTCATGTGTCAGCCTTAAAGGAACGAATCAGCACCCTGATAAGTGTCCACCCTGTGTCCGGTGGCAAAAGCGTCATAAGTGGTCCGGGATGTGAGGGAAACAACGGGGAAGGCTGAGGCACCAAGACTGGCACCAAAACACTCTTTTAGAGAAGTGGGCAAACATAAAATATGTAGAGCCGCTAATTTAGATAAACTCACTTGCCCCTTGATTTATATTTTTGCTATTTTAGGATATAGCATGAAGTTAAAACAACAGAAGGTCTTATTTTAGGATGCGATATAATGAAAGATAATGAGAAGATGTGGCAAGGTGTCGAGAGAATGAGTTTGGCAAAAAATAAAAGACGCCGGGAATTGGCAAGGCTTCCGTTTGAAAAAAAGATTTCAATCCTTTTGCGGTTGCAAAATGTGGCAAGAGAAATGAGCCAAATATCGGAAAGAAAGCGCCGTGATGTCTGGGAGATTAGTGGATAGGGAATGCTGGAGGACATGAGGGTCACCCTTTGACCAGTTTGGCATGGAACTAGGCAAAACAATAGCATTTGGTATCAGAAACGAAAAATAGCATTAAAAAATGAACGTGGAGAATGGAAAATGTATCCGGCGCTTATGCGATGATTTATCTAAAGTTTTGAGTAAAAATAATTGGTTGATGTTGTAAGATATTGCGCCGATTCTAAAAAAAACAGCATTTGCGCCGGCTTGACCGCAAGGCATTCTTTCCATGCCAAAACAAACTTTCAGATCATTAATGCGATTCTTGCTGCTTGCGCAGCCCTGATTATACCATTTAAAAACATCTCGGGCAGAGCCCTTGATGTTTGTGGCTATTACCGAATATTTTGATTTGACATCCTCTTTATTGAACAGTTTTTTCTGATATCTTCTTTGCAATGCTATTGTTCGAAAAGTCTTGTTTGTTCCGATAAATGAGGAGGCTGTTTCCGCTATATATCCTTTTCTGTGAGGTCTCCAGTCAGATTCAGGAATAGAGTTGATTGCCCGTAGCATAGTCTCATCAAGATTGCCACCTATGGCAAACTCAACCCCTTCTCTGTCACAAAACTCTATTATATCGGCCTGACAAGAAGGGGGGCCGGCTCTCAGCCGACTTATGCTTTTGCCTGCCGGCATCTGGTCTATGCAATGTTTGTAAAACTCAAGATTTCTTAAAGCAGGATCTATATTCCCTTCACGAAACTCTTCGCCGACTATCAAACCGTTTTCCGATAGATGGCCGACAATCGGCGCGTAGCCTTTAAATCCTTTATATGTTGGCTTTGCCGATTCTTTTTCCGTCTCTATTACTGTGGTATCTATATTTAACGTATAGTTTTTTATATCATCATATTCCAGCGCTCGGTTTAACAATTTTCTGTTTGTCTTCTCAAGCCCGGACAGTCTCCCTCTCTCAGCCGTTCTTCTTAGCCAGTTACCGATTGCATCAGACGAGGGAACTCTTTTCAGCGGCAATATATCCCTTAACATAAAATCATTACGGATAATCCTTATATCTTCCAGACTGCGACCCCCGCTATTTAGCATTAAAACCAAGGGGAAAAGATATTCGCTGGCCTTAAAACGCGCGCCCTTGCCAGATTTCGGCATATAAGCGTCAACCCAATCCAGCACACCAAGGCCAACGCAAAATTCACCCAATAAAGCAAGCCCTGCAGAAGATGCCCGAGCCTCTTTGGCTTTTTTAAATTTTAAAGGAAGATCTGTCTGCCTTGTCATTATTGATAAACTCGTAAAAAGTCTCGAAATCGTCATGCCGGACTTGATCCGGCATCCAGAACGCATTGAATTTACTGGATGGCGCTAACGGTTAGCGCTGATGGTTAGCGCTTATGCTTCACTGCGTGTCACTTCGTGTCACTATGTGCCCGGCTGAAGTTTATCCCGCACTTGATGCGGGGCCGGAATGACGGAAAAGAGAACTTAAAAAAACTTTTTTTACGAAACGTGTTAAGTGTTAATTGAGCGTTATATGGGGTTTGATATCCAAAATAGGGGTGCCGTCATACATATCAACACCTTTAACATAAATAATGTTGCGTTTTACTTCAAGTACTTCCAGAATTGACATGCCGATCGGATTTGGTCTCCGTGGCGAGCAGCAACTGAAAACCCCCATTATTCCTTTGCGCTGCGGGGGGCTTTGCTTGAGATTTCGCGGGATAAATGCCAGGCTTTTATGGAAATAGAAAATCACAACAATGTGCTGACCGGCTTTGATATCGCAGAGTCCCTCAAGATATTCATCATTAATAATCAGCCTCCCTTCCACATCTGAAACAGACCAATGCCTGGGGACCTTTTCAAATTCATGGCGCACAAAACCTATCGGCTTCATTTCAATGACCATTGCAGTTGTATCCTTTTATTTTTTTGTAAAAATTTAGCCACTAAGTCACAAAGGCACAAAAGGACTTTAACTTTAAAGGCTTTAATAAATAAAAAGGGTGCGAAATCTTAGTTATATTATAATCCCTGCCTGCCGCAGGCAAGTTGGTGCCTTAGTGCCTTTGTGGCTGAACTATTACTTTTTTTACAAGCTTTGCCACCGATTCTATATGATATGTATGAGGGAACATGTCAACCGGCTGTACTTCCAACAGATTATATTTATCTTTTATCAACCCAAGATCCCTTGCCATGGTTGCGGGATTGCAGGATACATAAACAATTTTTTCAGGCTCTATTTCAAGAACATGTTTTATTACATCCTTGTGCATACCTGCTCTTGGAGGATCGATTATCATAACATCAGGACCTGTTGGAACCTGTGGCAGGCGGTCCTTTATATCGCCATGGATAAACCGGCAATTTGATATCATATTTTTTTTGCAGTTATTTTGCGCATTAGTCACGGAAGATGCAACCATCTCGATGCCGATTATCTCTTTTGCGCTGTCTGCAAGAAAAATAGATATCGCCCCTGTGCCGCTGTATAGATCCACAACCTTTTCTTTGCCGCTGAGCCCGGCATATTCCCTGACCATCCGGAAAAGCTGCTCTGCGCCCTGCGTGTTGGTCTGAAAAAATGAGTTTGCAGATATCTCGAATTCACAAGAGCCGATTTTATCTTTTATGCAGGAGTCTCCGGCAAGCAATATCTCATATTCTCCAATGGCCACGCCGGCCCTGCGAGCAGTAATGTTGTTTATAACCGAGACTATTTCCGGATATTTGTCCATCAAGAGATCGGCAAGAGGTTGCAGGATTTTTTTGTCTTCCGCCGAAGTTATTATGTTAACCATCCATTGGTCATAGGCAGCGGAATGTCTCAGCATAAGAAAACGCCAGAATCCGGTATGGCTGTAAAGACCATATACGGGGATTTTGGAATTTTTAATATAATTTCTAACATCCTCGAGGATATTATTGCCTAATTTTGGCTGAAGCAGGCATGCCTTTGTATCAAGCACCTTATTAAATGTGCCGGGCACATGAAGACCGATGGCAAAGCCTGCGTCAATATCCTTTTTATCCATCTCGTCAGGCAGCAGCCATTTCCGGTCGGAACATGTAAACTCCATCTTGTTCCTGTACTCAAAAATCCGGGTAGAAGGGATCGTTTTATGCACTACAGGATCATGTATGAGTCCTATATGTTCAATAGAATCAATGACATGCTTTTGTTTGAACTCAAGCTGTCTGTCATAAGCTAAAAATTGCCATTTACATCCGCCACAATAGCCGCTGTACATGCATGGCGGATCTATTCTATAGGGAGACGGCTCCTTTATTGATACTATTCGGGCCTCTGCATAGCTTTTTTTCTTTTTGATTATGCGGGCATCAACCAGGTCTAAAGGGGCTCCCCCGTCAACAAAAACAGCCATGCCGTCAACACGCGCAAGCCCCTTTCCGCCAAAGGCAATATCCGAGATTCTAAGCTCCAGTGTCTGCCCTTTTTTAATGCCCATAAAGAATATCCTTATATAAAAATTTTCGACCTGTCCGGTTAGATAATTTCCAAGTCCCCTCTAATAAGAGGGGATTTAGGGGTGTGTTCATATGATATGCTGCTACATCTGTCTTTTTTACACACCCCGTCCGCTTCGCGTCCACCCCTCTTGTTAGAGGGGATTTGAGAGGATTAATCGCACAGGTCGAAAACTTTCACCTCAGAGCACACTGAGATTTTCTATAAAAAAGCATTTTCTCTGTGATCTCTGTGTGCTCCGTGGTGAAAATATTATCTCTTGTTCAATTTTGCTCCAGAAGTTCTGTTTTCAACAGGTCAAGGGCTTTCATGGCAAATATTTTTTTATTCGTCAGCCTGTCATTGCCGGCAAAGTTGAAACGATACCCTTTTACATATTCGGGCGTGGCAAGCCCGATACATACGGTTCCTACAGGCTTATCATCCGTTGCCCCCCCGGGCCCGGCAATGCCGCTTGTCGAAAGTCCATAAGTTGCGCCTGCAATCCGTCGCACCCCTTGCGCCATCTCTTTTGCAGTCTCTTCATGCACGGCTCCGTACGCTTTTATTGTCTCAGGTGATACCCCAAGCAAATTTATTTTGGCTTTATTTGAATATGTTACACATGATAAAAGAAAATAGTCCGAACTTCCCGGCACATTCGTAATCATATGTGATATAAGGCCGCCTGTACAGCTTTCTGCAATCGCAATGCCGGCATTTTGCCGGCAAAGGAGTTTGCCGATCTGCCTGACGACTTCAATTCCCGCCTCTTCGTCCAAACAGATTCCGTTCCCAGTGCTTGATTTTTTTGCTGCCATACCTGAATCTCTCCTAAATAAAAGGCTTGACAAATATAAAACAAAACAACTATTAGATAAAATCTTATAGGAAAATTTACAAATGAAAACAATCGGAAATCATAAAATTAAAGATCTGTTATTTATATGGTGGTGGCAGGCTTATA
Organism: Desulfobacterales bacterium; assembly: GCA_030610995.1. Lineage (GTDB taxonomy): Bacteria > Desulfobacterota > Desulfobacteria > Desulfobacterales > ETH-SRB1 > Desulfaltia. The sequence continues at coordinate 8,375 of JAUWQO010000057.1, read as the reverse complement.
TCAACGAGTTTGCTGGCGGAACTTCACCAACCTGATTTTAGTTAAAAGTTTTAATGACCGCAGGGAACTCAAAGCCTGCGGTCTTTTTGTTTTAAAAAGGCTGTGGAAATCTTCACGGTCTTTTTTTATTTTGTAACAGAAAACCTGGTCATTGGGGCCAGGATTCATTATTTCATGAAATACTTAGGTTAAAGGTAACAATCCAGCCACTAAGTCACAAAGGCCTGTAAATAGTCGAGTAGTCAAGTAGTCTATTAGTCGAGTAGTTAACCACTCGACCATTTTCCCACTTGACCACTCGACCAATATTAAAGAGAATTATATTATCATCTTGGTGTCTTAGTGCCTTTGTGGCTGAACTATTACGGTTAAAGAAGGATATATATGCTTATAAAACAATTCCCTGACAAAGATCAATTCCGCATTTTAGCCGGGCAAAAGAATGTGATACCGGTTTGTATTGAAATACTGGCAGATACGGAAACTCCGGTTTCACTGCTTAAAAAAATCTATAATAATAATGGCCCTGTTTTTTTATTCGAAAGTGTCGAAGGAGGGGAACGCTGGGGAAGATACAGCTTTTTGAGCGCTTCCGCCCGATTTCATATCCGCGTATACCCGGAATTTGTGGAAATTCAAAATAAGGGTTGCGTCAATAAGATTCCTCATAATGGAGAGCCGCTGACAGTTTTAAGGGACTTTATGAGCAGGTTTAATCCGGCTGATATGCCTGAACTGCCGAGGTTCTGGGGAGGGATGGTCGGTTACCTGGCTTATGAAATGGTTTCCTTTATCGAAGCGGTTCCGAATCAATGGCCAAAAGAAAAGCCGCTTGCAAATTTCATAGTGCCTGATGAACTGCTTATTTTTGATAATATTCGAAACACATTGCTTGGAATTGTCATAACCTTTCTGGATGAAGACCGGGAAAACAATCAAAAAACCGATCAGGCTGTTGAAAAAGCCTTTGAATGTGCAAAGATACGTGCCCAATCCATGCTACGAACAATCGATCGGCAATCGCCCGGAAATAATGACAGTGCATATCAAAAGGAGTATAGTCTGACTCCCCTGCGGGAGGCCGACACCTATCGGTCTCACGTAAAAAGGATAAAGGAATATATCCGGGCAGGGGATGTGATTCAGACGGTTATATCTCAACCCTTTGTTTGCGAGGAGCCTCCTGATCTATGGACGCTCTATCGCGCTCAGCGATTTATCAACCCGTCCCCTTATCTGTATTTTATGCATATAGATGATGTGGCTCTTGTCGGCTCTTCGCCGGAAACAATGGTTCGGCTGGAAAACGGCATTGCCACCCTTAGACCCATTGCCGGCACACGCCCGAGAGGAAAAAATGAACAAGAGGACAGAACGTTTGCCGACGAACTTCTTGCCGATGAAAAGGAACGGGCCGAACACCTTATGCTGGTTGATCTGGGGCGAAACGATCTTGGCCGGGTGGCAGAGGTGGGAACCGTTCAGGTAACCGATTTAATGGTTGTGGAACGATATTCTCATGTAATGCATCTGGTTTCCAATATATGCTGTGATCTGCGATCCGATTGTGATGCGTGGGATCTTCTTGCCGCTACATTTCCGGCAGGCACTTTGTCCGGGGCTCCGAAGGTCAGAGCCATGGAAATTATCGCAGAACTGGAAAAAGAACCAAGAGGCCCTTACGGGGGGGCTGTGGGCTATATTTCCTTTCATGGAAATATGGATATGGCAATCACTATCCGGACCGCCTGTATTGAAAATGGACGGCTTACGGTTCGCGCGGGAGCCGGAATAGTCGCCGATTCCGACCCGGAACGGGAACGGGTGGAAACTGTCAATAAAGCGATGGCAATACAGAAGGCTTTGGAGCTTTTGCAAGGAGAAAAGAGATGATCCTGATGATTGACAACTATGATTCATTTACTTACAATCTGGTTCAATATGTTGAGCAGTTAGGCGCTCATGTCAAGGTTGTGCGAAACGACGCGGCCTCTATTTCAGATATTGTCTCCTGGAATCCTTCCGGTATCATAATATCGCCGGGACCGGGCAGGCCGGAATCGGCAGGAATAACCCTTTCGGTAATAAAACATTTTTCCGGACATATCCCGATTCTTGGTGTATGCTTAGGGCATCAGGCCATTGCCGTGGCCTTTGGAGGCAAGGTGGTTTCAGCAAAGAGGCTCATGCACGGCAAAACCTCCATAATCCATGCTGATGGTAAAACGCTGTATCAGGGCATCCGGAAACCTTTTAAGGCCATGCGCTATCATTCTTTGTCCGTGTCCAGGGATGATCTGCCTGAATGTTTTGAAATCACCTCGGAGTCTGAGGACGGGGAAATTATGGGAATCAGGCATCGCGAGCATTGCACGGAAGGGATTCAGTTTCATCCGGAATCAATCATGACCCCCTTGGGCAAGCGGATCCTAAGAAATTTTTTGCAACAAAAGGAGAATAAGCGCTATGTTTCGGGAAAATCTAAATAAAATCGTTCATGGAAAAAATTTAAGCGGAAACGAAATGTCTGAAATGATTACTGAAATTTTTTCGGGCAGTATAACCGATGCGCAGATTGGAGCATTTATGGCGGCTCTTGCCACAAAGGGCGAAACATTTGAGGAGCTGGCCGGAGCTGCCAAGGCCATGCGAAGAAAGGCCTTACGCATTCAAGTATCTTCTTCGACTGTTGTGGACACATGCGGCACAGGCGGAGATGCGGCTCAAACCTTTAATATTTCAACCACTACCGCTTTTATAGTCGCAGGCTGCGGAGTAACTGTGGCCAAGCATGGGAACCGCTCTGTTTCAAGTAAATGCGGCAGCGCCGATCTTCTTGAAGCAATGGGAGTAAAACTGGATATAAATCCGGAGATAGTGGAAGAGGCCATCGAAGAGATCGGCATTGGTTTTCTTTATGCTCCCCTTTATCACGGGGCAATGCGATATGCAGCCAAAGCAAGAAAGGAGATTGGAATACGCAGCATTTTCAACATGCTTGGGCCTCTAACAAATCCTGCCGGAGCCAATTGCCAGCTACTTGGCGTGTATGCGCCCGAACTAACTGAAATGTTTGCGCAGGCCCTTCGGTTGTTAGGCGCAAAGAGGGCATTTATCGTGCACGGTCATGATGGGCTGGATGAAATCTCGGTTTGCGCGCCAACCCGCATTTCCGAGCTTAAAGATGATCTTATCCGAACCTATGACATAACCCCTGAACATTTTTTCGGAAGCAAAGCAAATCCAAAAGATCTTGCAGGTGGAGACCCTGAAGAAAATGCCGAAATAACTCGAAAGATCCTTGCCGGCGAAAAGGGCCCGAAAAGGGATGTAGTTGTGCTGAATGCTTCGGCTGCTCTTGTCGCTGCCGGAAAAGCCAGAGATTTTAATGAAGGCATCAGCTTAGCTCAAACCTCCATTGACAGCGGGGCTGCTGCGGCAAAACTTGAAAAACTGGCAAAATATACCCAGGAAAATGGATGAAATTTTGTAACCTGTGCGGTTGGGTACACACCCCGTCCGCTCCGCGTCCACCCCTCTCAAGAGGGGATATTTTCAAGTCCCCTCTAATAAGAGGGGATTTAGGGGTGTGTTCATATGATATGCAGCTACATCTGCGCTTCGGATAATGTGCTGCTGTTTCGGAACGTTTTATCAAGTTCTTTGAGTTCCGAATTGTAATATACTCTTATTTTTTTCTGTCTTTTACACACCCCGTCCGCTTCGCGTCCACCCCTCTTGTTAGAGGGGATTTGAGAGGATTGACCGCACAGGTCGAAATTTTGTAGCATTTCAGGTTTTTGAAAATAAATGCACTTCAGGTATAATCATGTTTGGGCAAACAGGAATGGAATGTAAATGAATAAGGATTTTTTAACGAAAATCATAGCCGGTAAAAAAGAGGAAATTGCTGCGGCAAAAAGGAATTTACCGGAAAATCTGCTCCGTGATAAAGCAACTGTGCCTCAAAAAAGGCGCATGTTTTTTAAAAAACTTGAGCAGCCCGGACCTTCGGGAATAAATATTATTGCTGAAATCAAACGGGCATCTCCATCCAGAGGAGAAATACGCAAAGATGTCAACCCCGCCGCATACGCTTCTGAATATGAGAGCGGAGGGGCTGCAGCCCTGTCGGTTCTTACAGATGGTCCTTATTTTAAAGGCAGCATAAAAGACTTTAAAACAGCGCGGCAAGCAGTAACCATCCCTGTTCTTCGAAAAGACTTTTTGATCTCTACATACCAGATTTATGAATCTGCGATGATAGGCGCGGATGCAGTTCTTCTTATCGCCCGTATTCTTTCACCAAATCAGCTTAAAGATTATCTCAATCTCTGTAATGAATTAACGATGGATGCCCTTGTTGAAATCCATACGAAAGAGGACTTTGAAACCGCCACTAACGCGGGAGCCCGGCTTATCGGGATCAATAATCGTAATTTGAGTTCCTTTAAAACCGATATCAACACCACGATTCGTATGGCATCCCTTGTAAGACCAAACCAGGTTGCTGTGGCTGCAAGCGGAATAAAAACTCGAAAAGACATAGAAAAGATATTAAATTCAGGAATCTGGAACTTTCTGATAGGAGAAAGCCTCATGCGCTCATCAAATCCAAGGGATTTTCTGATGAGTCTTATGGGGAAATGCTGAGCTTAAAGCAACAATAATAAAAAAATGGTGCCTGTGTGCTTAATTCCTCTAAATCCCCTCTAACAAGAGGGGTGGACGCGGAGCGGACGGGGTGTGTAAAAACGGGGTCGTAAAGATAGATGGCAAGATGAGAGTACACTACAATCCAAGGCTCAAAGAACTTGCTCGAACACTTCGAAATAACAGCACATTATCTGAAGTATTGCTGTGGAATCACCTCAAGGGCAAGCAGATGAGAGGCTGCGATTTTCACCGTCAGAAGCCAATTGATAATTACATTGTGGATTTCTTTTGTCCCAGATTAAGGTTGATCATTGAGATTGACGGACAGAGCCATGCATTTAAAGGCAAAAAGGATGAAAAGAGAAAGAATCGTCTTGGATTGTTAGGATTTTACATATTGAGGTTTGACGATTTGGATGTGAAAAAGAATATGGAAGGCGTTTTGGCTGCTATTGACAAATGGATTGAGGAATATGAACAGACGCAACATAAAACACACCCCTAAGCCCCCTCTTATTAGAGGGGATTTGAAAATATCCCCTCTTGAGAGGGGTGGACGCGGAGCGGACGGGGTGTGTACCCAACCGCACAGGTCGAAAAAATGCAGCTAAAAAGGATTATTAAATACAGACCTCAGATCAAGGTATGCGGCTTTACTCGTGTTGAAGAAGCATTGGAATGTGCGGCGCTCGGAGTTGATGCAATCGGATGTGTCTTTTTCCCAAAAAGCCCGAGGCATGTGACCGAAGATCAGGCAAGAAAAATATGCATGGCTGTATCAGGCAAGGTGAAAACAGTAGGTGTATTTGTGAATGAAACATTTGACAACATAATGCAAAAAGTAAATTATTGTTGTCTGGATTGTGTCCAACTTCACGGCACGGAATCACCTGAGCTGGTCAGCCGGCTTGTTCAAGAAAATATTCTGGTGATTAAAGCCTTGTTTGCCGAAGGCAGACCCTCGCTTGAGGAGGCCGAAAATTACCAGGCATTTGCATATCTTGTGGAATGCGGCAAAGGCATACTCCCGGGCGGCAATGCGCTTCAATGGGATTGGGAGAAAGCATACGGTTTTGGCGAACAACACCCTTTTATCCTGGCCGGAGGGCTTGCGCCCGAAAACATTTGTCGCGCCGTAACTGAAAGTGCGCCGGATGCCGTGGATGTGAGTTCAGGCGTTGAGTCATGTCCCGGAAGAAAGGATTCCGGCAAAATTAAATCCTTTATCGATGCTCTTAGTAGATGCAGGTTTGATAGAGAGCCTGGTAAAAAGATTAGGAGGATTTTTTAATGCGTCATAACAAAGCGGTTAATAACAAATATAATCAAGATAAATTTCCTGATTCCAAAGGCCATTTTGGCCTTTATGGGGGGCGTTATGTCGGCGAAACTCTGATGCCTGCCCTGCTGGAACTGGATGAGGCTTATAATAAAATCGTGCCTGATCCATCTTTTCAGTTTGAATTTAAGAGATTATTGCAAAATTATGCGGGCAGGCCGACCCCTCTATTTTATGCAAAAAGACTGAGCGAACACCTTAAGGGAGCATTCATTTATCTGAAGCGGGAAGATCTGGTTCATACCGGAGCTCATAAAATCAACAACACCCTGGGCCAGGCGCTTCTTGCACGGCGAATGGGCAAAACTAAACTTATTGCTGAAACAGGCGCGGGACAACATGGTGTGGCAACGGCAACAGCCGCAGCTCTCTTTGGAATGGAGTGCCGTATCTTTATGGGAACGGAAGACATCCAAAGACAAGCCCCAAATGTTCAGCGCATGAAACTTCTTGGCGCCCAGGTGGTTCCTGTAACTTCAGGAACATGTACCCTTAAAGACGCAATGAATGAGGCGATGCGTTTCTGGGTGGGGGCGGTTCGGGATACCTTTTATGTAATAGGATCGGTTGCAGGGCCCCACCCCTATCCAGTAATGGTCCGGGAATTTCAGAAAGTTATCGGAGATGAAGCAAGGGAGCAGATACTCGAAAATACCGGAGGTCTTCCGGCTGTGCTGATTGCCTGTGTTGGAGGAGGAAGCAATGCAATGGGGCTTTTTTATGCTTTTATGGACGATCCTTTGGAAATGGTTGGAGTTGAAGCAGCAGGAAAGGGAATTAAAACAAAAAAACATGCGGCAACCCTTGGAGAAGGTTCAATAGGGGTTTTGCATGGTTCCAAGTCTTACCTGCTTCAGGATGAGAACGGCCAAATTCAAGAGGCCCATTCGATCGCAGCCGGACTTGATTATCCCGGAGTAGGCCCCGAACATTCGTTGTTAAAGGATTTAAACAGGGTGCAATATGTTTCCATAGATGATGAACAGGCATTAGAAGCATTTAAGACTCTTTGCGTTCTGGAGGGAATTATTCCAGCCCTGGAAAGTTCACATGCTATTGCCTGGGCCATGGTAGAAGCAGCACGCAGGCCGCAAAACGAAATTATTGTAGTAAATCTATCTGGAAGGGGAGATAAGGATCTCGGCATTGTCTCAGGCCTATAATAAATAAGGATTAGAGGATTAAGGGATAAGGATTAAGGGATAGAGGTTTGTTTACATCTTTTTTATGCTCTAATCCTTGCCCCTTAATCCTTAATCCCTTTTTAAGGAGCATAAACAATGATAAATCGCATTAATCAAACATTTGAAACCCTCAGACAAAAAAAAGAAAAGGCTCTGGTTGGATTTATTACCGCAGGCGATCCAAACATCTCAGATTCTTTTAGCATAATTAAAGCCATGTGCAAAAGCGGCCTGGATATTTTAGAGCTTGGAGTTTCGTTTTCAGATCCAACGGCTGACGGGCCTGTTATTCAGCGGTCGTCGGCAAGGGCTTTAAAGGAGGGAATAAATCTTAGAGCTGTTCTTGAAATAACCGCCAGGCTGCGGGAAGAGACATCTATGCCGATTATCCTTTTCAGTTATTACAATCCTATTTACGCATACGGAGCTAAAGCCTTTTACAAAGACGCACTGGCAGCCGGAGCCGATGGAGTGCTGGTGGTTGATCTTCCGCCTGAGGAATCTGATGAAATGACCTCGCAATGGTCAGGGAATGATCTGGCCTTAATCCGCCTTGTTGCTCCCACAACTCCATTAGAACGGATGGCTCAAATTGCGCAGTCTGCATCCGGATTTATATATCTTGTTTCCAAAACCGGAGTTACTGGAAGCGACGGTTTGGACACAGAGGATATAAAGGAGAAAATCGAATTGCTTCGCTCAGCAACAAAGCTGCCCATCTGCGTCGGTTTCGGCATTTCCACTGCTGATGATGTGGCTGCCATTGCTTCCCTTGCAGATGGAGTAGTAATCGGAAGCGCTTTTGAACGTCTCATCGAAGATAATCTTGACAATCCAGATCTTGCCTCGATCCTTGCAAATAAGGTAAATGAGTTTAAAAAAGCGACAAAAATTGGTAGCCGTTTACGGCTTGAAACTTGAAATTGGAAAGTAGAAATTAGGGAGAGATGAAACGAGTTTACGAGTTGGATGTCTACAAACTGGCGGAAGAGTTATCAGATATGGTTTGGCACGATTTTGATAAGTGGAACAAAAAGGTTCAGAACACTGTGGGATAGGGAGTATTACCAGTTTGTTAAAATTGGAATGATATCCCACAGCATCATCATTTATCGGGCGGGGTAAACCCGCCCCTACGGGTTACGTGCATCAAATTTCGTAGGGGCGGGTTTATCCCGCCCGAATAGAGTTTATGT
>JAUWQO010000064.1 GCA_030610995.1 Desulfobacterales bacterium | reverse complement strand
ATGATATCCCACAGCATCATCATTTATCGGGCGGGGTAAACCCGCCCCTACGGGTTACGTGCATCAAATTTCGTAGGGGCGGGTTTATCCCGCCCGAATAGAGTTTATGTTTTCGGCTTTAACAAATTGGTAATGCTCCCTTTGGATTCTCATACATTGACTTGCAACCCTTTTTTTTGCAGATATTCCTTGACCTCTCTGATGCTAAAGAGGCGATAGTGAAATACAGAAGCTGCCAATAAAATTTGTGCCCCGCCCTGAACAACCCCCTCATAAAAATGCTCCAGCTTTCCCGCGCCGCCCGAAGCGATCACCGGCAGGTCTACAACATCTGAAATAGCCTTTGTAAATTCCAAATCATATCCAGCTTGAGTCCCATCACCATCCATACTGGTTGGCAGAATAACGCCGGCGCCAAGTTCCTGACATTGTTTGGCCCAGGCCAAAGCATCTTTGCCCACCGGTTTGGTCCCTCCGGAAACAACCAGTTCGAATCCGGATGGCATCTCCTTATTCCTCCTGGCATCGACAGCTACAGTCACCTTCTCTGAACCAAAGGCTTTTGCTGCCTGCCTGACCAGGTCGGGGTTCCGGACAGCAGCGCTGTTAATAGAAATTTTATCAGCGCCGGCGTCGAGAACCATTTCAATATCTTCCAGGGAGGTAATACCGCCGCCCATGGTCAACGGGATAGTAATTACTGATGAAACACTTTTAACCCATTCCAGTCTGCTCTTTCGGTTTTCTAATGTTGCGGCTATATCCAGAATTGCCAGCTCATCAGCTCCTTCCTTTTCATAAAACGCCGCATTTGCTACGGGATCACCCGCATCTTTCAAATCCACAAAGTGTATGCCCTTGACTATACGTCCGTCTTTCATGTCAAGACATGGCATGATTTTTACTGTATCCATAATATTTCCTTTCTTTAAGTGTAACCGTTCACGGGTTCAGAGGTTCAAGGTTCAAAGGTTAAGAAGGTTCAGGATTCGGAGGTTCAATGTTTACCGAAAACCTGTCTGCCGTAACTCCGGCACAGGCAGGTCTGAATCCCGCCAGCGGGAATTCGTGAGTTTTGAATGAAGAAGGCACAAGAATCGGACGATTTGAAAATATTGGTGCATAGCAGTTAGCCCGGCGCTCCAAGAAAAATAACCCTGAACCTCTGAACCGTGAACCTGTGAACGGTTACCTTTTAGTATATAAGTGGGACAACACTCACGTCTCAAATACAAAACAACTATATTAGATGTTATATTGCGTCAACTTTTATTCGCAATGAAAAACCCCCTGTATTCTGATTTTGGGTAGCCAATAAATATTGACCTGGCACAACCAACATGGTATTTATATTCAAAATTATGGAGGGATGGCCGAGTGGTTTAAGGCGGCGGTCTTGAAAACCGTTGAGTGTCACAGCTCCGTGGGTTCAAATCCTACTCCCTCCGCCAGGAGATTTAACGTTGTTAAATCTCACCATTGGCTTGTAGCCAGTAGCTCTTGGCGAAGAGGTTTTCCACAACACGTTGATGTCTCTGGTAATGCTATAAGCTAAGAGCTATTAGCTAATAGTACCCCCGCTATAGCGGGGGTCACGGAGAGATGGCCGAGCTGGCTGAAGGCGCTCGCCTGCTAAGCGAGTGTAGGGCGAAAGTTCTACCCAGGGTTCGAATCCCTGTCTCTCCGCCAATTTTATTATACAGGAATAAAAAAAGGAGGCAGCACTCGCTGCCTCCTTTTTTGTCAAGGAAACTATTTTAGAATTGATTTATTATTTCATGGTCTCGCCTGCCGCATGGCTCTGCATCTTGATTTCAACTTTCTCGGTCAAGCCTTCATAGTACTTGCGAAGGATTACCAATACCTCATCTCGACCAAAGTGATCAGGAATATCACCACCTTCGGAAAGCATCTTGCGCAGCATTGTTCCGGAAAGGATCACACGATCTTCCTTTTGATGCGGGCAGGTTCTCAGTGATGCCATGCCGTCGCACTTGAAACAATAGAATGTCCAGTCAATCTTTAACGGTTCGCAAAGGAGTCTTTTTCCGGGATCTTCCGGCTTGGGAATCTCATCAAAGATATCTTGTGCGTCAAACAGACCGTAGAAGTCACCAACGCCAGCGTGATCGCGGCCGATGATCATCCGGTTGACGCCGTAGTTCTGCCGGAATGTGGCATGGAGCAGGCCTTCTCTCGGACCGGCATAGCGCATGTCAAGTGGATATCCGCCCTGAACGATATTTTCTTTGCTGAAGTAACCCTCGATAAGGGCTTTGATGCATTCGATGCGGACTTCCGCCGGGATATCGCCTGGTTTCAGAGACCCGACCAGAGAGTGAATGAAAACACCGTCACATACCTCAACGGCAATCTTGGCCAGATACTCATGGGAGCGGTGCATCGGGTTCCTGAGCTGAAGCGCCGCGACCGTGCTCCATCCCTTTTCGTCAAAAATGGCGCGCGATTGCGCCGGAGTCATATAAGTGCCGGCAAATCTCTCAGGGAAATCACCTTCACTAAGCACCTTAACAGGACCGGCTATGTTGTAATCTTTCTGATCCATGACCATGATAACGCCGGGATGATCTTTAGGGGCGATTTCCCAGAATTTATCATCTGCGGATTCTTCGCCTTTGCCCTTGTAAACCTTTTCGCATTCCCATTTTTTATCAGCCTCGGTCATCTCATATTTTTCAGTGACCTTCATGGTAGCCATGATTTCTCCGGAAGCATTCTGAAGGGCGATCTCGTCACCGGCGTGGATGCTGTCGGCATCCTCTTTAGAAGCGGACAAAGTTACGGGCACCGGCCAAAATGTGCCGTCGCTAATCAGAAAATTCTCGCAAACGCCCTTCCGGTCAGCCTTGGTCATAAAACCATTTAACGGGCTGAATCCGCCGATACCCATCATAATAAGATCGCCGTTTTCACGACCCGAAATGGGAATGGTTTTCAAAGTTTTTGCCTTTTCCTGCTCTGCCTCCAAGTCTGTTCCATGCAGTAAGCAACAGACTAACCCTTTTCCTCCATGTGGTGGTACTAATTTTGACATTGGTTTACTCTCCTTCTCAATATTATTATATTAATTCCAGTTTATCCTTCATCTATTTACATAGAATTATATTTAAAATGTGGAAAAAAAATTGTCAATAAAAAAGTAAGCGTTCACGGAACGTTGAAATTGGAAAATAGAAATTGGAAATTTGGCCTTCATGCTTTTGTATTGTTGATGAACATATTCAATTTTGGGCCGAGTTTTTCAACTATTGTTTTGTATTCTGTCTCGTTTGACTTATGCCATATAGCACCATCTGTGCATAAAATGCACCCTACATAACTCGTTTCATCTTTCCCAAATTTCTATTTTCCAATTTCAAATTTCAAGCCGTGAACGGCTACATAAAAAATTATGGGCGCCTATCTCTTGCCGTATTCACCGTATGCCATTGCAACTGTCCTGTAAACAAGATGGGCAAGCTTGGAAAACGGCAGAAACATAAACAGGTTGAATACAAGAATGAGATGAATGAAATATAATGGATAAGAAAGAACCGCTATATTTGCCAGCCTTGTCATCTCTGTCAGCATGCCGCTGGCCCCAAGCCCAAAAACAAGCCATAATAGATACCAGTCCTTGTAGCTGGACACCTGATCTGTTTTTGCCATACGATTTTTTATCATAAGTGCGCTTCCGATAACAAGGGCAACACCGCTGACATTGGCAAGCCATTTAACAGGGTTAAGCTGGGAATAAGGACCATGAATTTGGAAACCATAGAGCACAACAAAAAATATGGAAGTAACAATAAACAGCCCAATAAATGAATAAAATACCATAAGATGCGCTGTAGCACGGTCTTTATTTTCACTGCATTCTGAAAACTTGCTGTGTTTTAATATTGTCGGCAAAACAGTGAAAAGGGCTCGCACAAGACCGCCTATTTCAAGTTTCTTCTTGTCTGTTTTGCCTTCAAGCACTGCGTTTTCATGCATATCATTTACAAATCTGTTGAGCCCTATTCCGAAAACCACTACAGCCCATACGAAAAGCGGGACAAAAATCATGTCAACAAGCCATGAGGAAAAGAAATTTGAATGAACGATTGTATCTCCGCCCGGAGTAAAATCGAGCAGACCTGTAATAAAGCCGAGCACCAGAAATACAACCACAGGAAGTCCCAATAGCACAGGCAGTTTTTTGGGATCATTCACGGCTTTTCCTATAAATTTCGGCGCCGCATATTCCGAAATTGCATAGGAGCGTATGGCTCCAAGCACATCACCTGGCGCCGCACCGCGCGGGCACATGGTATTACAATCTCCGCAATTATGGCACAGCCATATATCCATGCTGCCAACTAATTTATCCTTCAGACCCCATGATGCGGCAATCATCTCTTTTCTTGGAAAGGGCTTATTCTCCGGAGCAATCGGGCAGACCACCGAACAGGTGGCGCATTGAAAACACTTCTTCAGTGTATCTCCCCCAAGCCCGACCACCTCTTTAATAAACTCAACATCAGGCTCAACCAGGTATCTATCCGCCATACTTTTACCTCCTCTTATATTGAAATATTGTTGATTGACGATTGATTAATGAGAAACGACTTCAATATTCAATCGTCAATCTTCAATCATCAATCACTAAAATCCCTTGAACGGGTTTGGACCAAGCTCCTCAACCATTTCCACAAAAGTATTAACGATCTCCGGAATCTTGTCATATTCGTCAATAGCCACCTGGAACTGCGCTACACGCTCCTCTTCCAGGGCCAGGCTTGCCAGCGCCTCACCTATCTTCTTCATTCTAATATCAGCCAGCTCGCTGCCTTTCACAAAGTGGCACTGGTAGTCATCGCCATGCTTGCAGCCAAGTAGAAAAATACCGTCCATGCCCTGAGAAAGCGCATCCTTTATCCAGATTACATTAACAGAGCCAAGGCATCTGACCGGAATAAACCGGACATCAGCAGAATAACTAAGCTTGTTCATTCCTGCAATATCAAGAGCAGGATATGCATCATTTTCACAAACCAGCCCAAGGAATCTTAAGGGTGGTTCGCTGTAATCGTCTTCAGAAGGAACCCCAATCGCCTTTACCATAGATCCGATACTGTCGATATTATAATCGGCAAAGCCGATAATACGTTCCGGACAAGCGCCCATGCAAGTGCCGCAACGCCTGCACCGTGTCGGGTTAGGCTTGGGTGTTCCCTTTTCATCATCATCAAGAGCGCCAAACGGACATTCCTCTGTACACCGCTTGCATTGAGTGCATCTCTGGAAGAAAAAGTCAGGAAAGGTCATATCTCCTGACCTTGGATGTACTGCAACGCCCCTGTTTACAGACTCTATACATTGAATCGCTTTCAGGGCGGCTCCGGTGGCATCTTCGATAGACTCTTCAATTGTCATGCTGCGCCGGACACAACCGGCTGCATAAATGCCGGTTCTCTGAGTTTCGTATGGAAAACAGATGAAGTTTGAATCAGCATATTCGTTAAAAATTGCGTTATCACGGAAACCAGGACCCTGTCTGTAAGCCAGATTAATTACAGGATCATCTGCAGTTACAGGAACCATGCCGGCAGCCAGGACAACCATATCGGCCTTGACCTGGATTTTTTCGCCCAGAAGGGTATTGTCGGCTTCGACAATTAGCCCGTCACCATTTTTGGCTACACTTATAACATTCCCTTTTGTTAAAAAGATACCTTCATCCTGCTGAATACTCTTGTAAAAATTCTCCTGCAGTCCGGGTGTCCGCATGTGCTGGTAAAAAATATAAGCCTTGCCATCAGGATAATCTTCACGCACATACTTTGCCTGCTTCAGAGCTACAAGGCTTGTAACCGAACCGGTGTACTCAAAGTCGCTGTCATCATCACTCTTGCCCGGGCTTTGAATAAATACAACAGATTTTGCTTCATTTTCATCAGACGGCCTGGTTATCTTGCCTTTTGCGGCTATTTCCTCAAACTGAGAATTGGTGACAACATCCGGCAGTTTGCCAAAGCCGAGATGGGTAAACGCCTTACCTTCAAGCTTATCCGGTCTCCAGCCTGCGGCAAGAATCACCGCTCCAAACAGTTCGCCGTCAGGATCGAGGGTTAAAATATCGTTTTTACCCTTGTTATATTCATTGTAAACCTCAATGAGCTTATCCACATCAAGCTCTTTACCATTTTCATCAACCTTCATCTCATCAGGCAAAGGATATGGCACGTCAAATTCTGTTGCTTCTCCCGGTTTTTTCAGGGTCACGGTAAATTCACCTGGCTGACCGGCAATACGGGCAACTATGGTGTTTGTTTTAACCTCAATGCCGGAGTAGGCTCCAGCCTCGTTGATTTTAGCCTCGATTATTGGCGGTATCAGGCTTTCAAAGGGATCTTCATTAGGCAGTTGTTTGCGAATTTTGGCTGCATTTCCGCCAAGTGATGCTTCCTTTTCAACTATAGTTACGTCATAGCCGGCCTTTGCGGCATCTATGGCAGCAGATATGCCTGTTATGCCGCCGCCGATAACAAGGATTCTTTTGCTGATTGTTTCGAGCTTAGACGCTTCCGGCAGATCGATTTTTTCAACCTTTGCCATCCCCATTTTAATATAATCTTCCGCCAGCATTTGAACCCTGTCAAAATGTTCACCATCGTCCTTTTGTTCTTCAGTAAGAGCCGGAAATTCCGATCTGGGATGTGACCATACAACCTGTTCTCTTAAATTGACCCTGTCAACAATACAGCCATCAAAATTAAACACGTCAAAATTGACACGTCGTGAACAGCCTGCAATAATAAGGGTATTTATCCCATCATCCGCAATATCTTTTTTTATTAATTCAACCCCTTCCTTTCCGCAAAGAAAAGGATGGGTTTTGACTCCGATTCCTTCCTCTTTGGGGACTCCACACAAACCTTCTGTGTCAAGGACATCCCCGATTCCACAGCCTGTGCAGATATACACACCGTACTTTTTATCCATGGATTCCTACCTCCTCACAAGGGTTTGAATGGCCTTAAGGGCCATACCGGTTGCATTCTGGTTCGATGATACTACGTCGGCAGGTTTATTTGCACATCCTGCAGCAAACATGCCGCCCTTTTCAAAATCGTTAATAATAAAACCTTCCTCATTGTATTTCAGATCAGCCGGAAGCTTGACATCTTTAGTTGTCGGCTGCATACCGGTGGCAAGAACAACCATTTCTGCTTCCTGCCTGATCTTTTCACCTGTCACAGCATTTTCTGCAACCACAGTTATATTCTTGGAATCCGGATCTTCGCTGACCTCTGCAACCTTGCCTTTTATAAAAAAGACATTTTTGTCTTCTTTAATGTTCTTGTAAAACTTTTCATACTTGTAGCCCGGAGTTCTAATATCTATATAAAAGATATATATCTTGGCATCAGGATACCGCTCCCTTATATAAGTGACCTGTTTCAGTGAAGCCATACAGCAAATGTAGGAACAATAAGTAAGATGATTTTCATCCCTTGATCCCGCGCACTGAACAAAGGCAATGCTTTCCGGCTGTTTGCTGTCCGAGGGGCGGAGGATCTGTCCCTTTGTCGGGCCGTTGGGAGATGCCAGTCTTTCCACCATCATATTGGTAATGATGTTCTGATACTTGCCAAAGCCCAGATTGTCTATCTTTGCAGCATCATACGGCTCCCATCCCGTAGCCCATACAATGGCTCCAACTTTCAGGTTAATGGTTTTAGCTTCCATGTCAAGATCGACGGCGTCGTATTTACAGGCTTCCTTACACCTCTTGGCGTCATCGGTTCCGATGATCTGGGAAGAGATCACATAACGGGCCGGAAAAGCCATTTCAAAGGGGAGATAAGCGCCCTTGATCTTATTCATTCCAAAATTAAAATCACTGGAAATTTCGGTTTCACAGGCTGCCTCGCAGTCCCCACAGCAGGTGCAGTTTTCGTTAACATACCTCGGGCTTAACTTGATAGTAACATCATAGTTGCCGGGTGTTCCGTCAACCTTTTCAACCTCTCCCAGTGTAAATACTCTTATTTTTCGATTGTCTTTTATTCTTCTGAAATTAATTTCAAGACCGCAGGAAGGGGGACAAAGCTTGGGAAAATATTGATTTAGCTGTGCCACTCTTCCGCCCAGGTAAGGATTTTTCTCGACCAGGAATACCTCGTACCCCACTTCGGCAGCTTCCAGGCATGTGGTCAACCCGCTTATCCCTCCTCCAACGACCAAAATGCTTCCGCTAACAGGGGCTGCTTTATCTTCTGCCATGCTATCCCTCCGCATTATGAATAAAAAAATTGAGAATGAAAGATTTGTAAAAAGGAAATAAACATTTTTGATGGCTCCCCTTGATCCCGCCCTAACTGACGGGGCTTGCGGGGAGCAAGCCGGTCAGAAAAGACTTTTATTAATGTTTTAGGTTTTCATCAAAGCGACCTGTTTTACAAATTTATCATTCTTAATTAGTAAAAACCTCCAGGCATCTTGCGACACCTGGAGGTAGCTTATTCGACTATTGAGCGGTCGAATTAATTAATGATTAATCAGGAATAATCTTGATGTAATCCTTCTTAAATATATCCCATTTTGCGGCTTTTGGATCATACTTTGAATTACTAAAGCAGAACCAGTTCTCATCATCCTGTCCTGGATAATCAGACTGATAGTAGAATCCGGGATAACGTGTCTCTTTACGGAACTGGATGTGACGCAGATGGGATTCAACAGTCCAGATACGATGAAAAATTTCCCAGCATCTCATCAGCTCGTGCAGATCGCCTGCAGCCAGTTTCTCGCAGTCTTCGCGCATTGTCTGCAGCAGATCCATAACAACCTCAAGGCATTTGGAGCTTGTCTGATAGAAAGTAGCTGTGCCGGCGCCGTATTCGTGGGTAGCCTTCATGAGCCGGAAAGCCATTCCTTCAGGCTTCATATAATTCGGGTTAATATCAACGTCAGTAGTATATGCGCAATTGTCGAGGTAGGTCCTGACAGGCTTGTAAACCATATCAACAATTTCTTCTTTTGACATGCTCAGGGTCGGCGTGAAATCAGCGTTGTCGCGCACAAATCTAACCATTGACTTCATTGCCATACGTCCTTCGGCATGTGAACCGGATGAGAACTTGTGACCTGAACAGCCGACACCATCACCAGATGAAAACAGACCGTCAACCGTTGTCATGCGGTTATAAATCTTGCCATTGGCTGCTTTAATCTTGTATGAATCAGGCACCCAGTCCAAATCCGGACCGGAAACCCAGAGACCGCAGCAACCGGAATGGGATCCTAACAGGTACGGCTCGGTCGGCATAACCTCGGAATTCTTCTTTTCAGGCTCGCAGTTCTGTGCACACCACAGGTTGGCCTGCCCGCATGTCATGTCGAGGAAATCTTCCCATGCCTCTGATTCAAGATGTTTTAGCTCTTTTTTGTCCAGTTTAGCGGCAAGATCGGCAAGAGCTGTCATAGTATCCATAATGATCGGACCGCGGCCTGCCTTCATCTCAACGAGCATCAGATGGTTTCTGAGACAGGTCGGTGTAACGGCAGCGGTTCCATAAGGAGCATATTTCTCAAGTTCTGCCTTGGCAGCATCACTGCCTGCAAACGCTTCACCCAGGCCGTTTAGTGTTTTGGCCTTAAACAGCAGAAACCATGCACCAACAGGACCGTAACCATCCTTAAAACGCGCAGGGGTGAAACGGTTTTCCATCATGCTAAGCTCGGCGCCTACTTTCATACACATGGTGTATGTGGAGCCGGCATTCCATACAGGATACCATGCGCGGCCCATGCCTTCGCCAACACTACGAGGCTGGTAGATATTTACTGCGCCGCCACAGGCTACCATCATGGTCTTGCACTTGATGATGTAAACCTTGTTTTCACGCACGGAAAAACCGACCGCGCCTGCAATCTGGTTCTCTTTATTGGCATCGAGAAGAACCTCAACAATAAAAACACGCTCAAGAATATTTTCGTCTCCAATAGCCAGTTTTGCAGCCTCGGCAACGATTCTCTTGTAAGATTCTCCGTTAATCATGATCTGCCACTTGCCGGTGCGAACAGGTTTAGCGCCTGACTTTAAGGTGCCCATCTTCATGCCTTTTTTCCCGTCCATGTTCTTTCCGTCTTCTGACAATTTCCACATCGGCAGACCCCATTCCTCAAACAGATGGACAGAATCATCGATGTGAACGCCCAGGTCATAGATAAGGTCTTCACGAACAATGCCCATCAGGTCGTTGCGAACCATGCGGACATAATCCTCAATTGCATTTTCTCCGATATATGTGTTAATTGCCGACAATCCTTGAGCAACAGCCCCACTGCGCTCCAGGGAAGCCTTGTCAACCATCAGAACTGTCTGGCCTTCAGACATCCATTTCTTTGCTTCAAAAGCAGAGCCGCAGGCAGCCATTCCGCCGCCCACAATCAGAATATCGACCTCTCGCTCTTCAACTTCCGGATCTCTTACGGCTTTGAGTTCACCCAAAACTTTATTTGGTATTGCCATATTACATCCTCCTTAAATATAATTCATAAATTTGTCAGTTACTGGTTCTTCAGAAACTACACCCTGCTTTAAACAGTTGCCGGTGTTTTATAGGTGTACCCATCGGCCTCTTCTGTCGAAAGCAGCTCACCGTCAAGATCCTTTCCTTTAAGATCCGGATAAGCGTTGGCTTTGCCTTCGGGAGTAGTACGGATCGGGAATTTAAACCGTTTAATAAGTCCATTTCTGAACTTACATGTCCACATAATATCCTCGGTCCCCAGCATCGGCACTATGCTACTACCCATTGGCACAAAGTCAGAGTAACCTCTAACTTCAATAGCCTGTGTGGGGCAAATCTTTACGCATGAAAAACATTCCCAGCACTGATTTGGCTCCTGGTTATAAGCCTTCATAGCATTGGGTTCCAGGACCATAAGGTCGTTTGGACAAATGTACATGCATGCTGTTTTGTCCCCGCCTTTGCAACCATCACATTTTTCATCAATTACAAAACTTGGCATTAATCATACCTCCTAATTTTGCTTTGTAAGAATTATTGTTAGAAAATTTCAGTCAATGTGTTCTAAATGTTTTTGCACCTCCCTTCATAATAGCGGCTCAAAATAAAAATTTCTGGCCATCGATTAAATTATTAATATTCACAAAAATAGTATTAAAACAAACAACAAAACACAAAAAAACAAAACACTGTAAAATAACGAATATATCTTTTAAATTCAGATAGATATACGCTGTCAAAATGGACTTAATAGATACCATCCAATGTTTTGCTTGTCAAGAACTTTTAGGCAAAGAAATCTTAAAAGATGCAAACAGTTACATGACGAAGCCATCGAAAACAATATATGGATAGTTCAAAAATTTAAACACTATATATTGTATTAAAAACATGAATTTGAAATGTCTTTACAGGCATTTTTATGTTGACATGCTAAAAGGAATTGAGGAATTTAGGAATTAGGGGATTGAGGGATTGAAATCAGTAGTTCGCTGCAGACGCAGACGGACTTAAATTCCTAAATTCAGACCTCATAAATTGGGTTAATAAAACGTCCATTTTTTTTAGACAGTTTTGCGTGCTACTGCGACACGTCATCGTTTTTTTTAATAATTTTATCTTAATCTCGGTCATGCCGGACTTGATCCGGCATCCAGGAAATTGCCCGGTTGACTGGATTCTGGATCTCGCTTGGGCTCGTCCGGAATGACGAAATAATTATTTTTTTATGAAAATTTCGTAGATATAATTATCCAATTTTTAGGTCAAATTTAATAAAACCAACATGTTGTGCAACGTACCAGATTCAATATTTATGAGGCCTGAAATTATAATCTTAGTATCTTTGTAGCTGAACTATTACAAAAAAGGAAATGAACTTTTATGGATGATAATAACATAATGCCCCTCTCCTTAGAGGATACTTTCAGCTTTTCATGCTCAAAGGATGTCCCTTGTTTTAATGAATGCTGCAGAGATCTTCAGCAGTTTTTAACCCCTTATGATATTTTGCGTCTTAAAAACTGCCTTGGCATACCATCCGGTTTTTTCCTGGAACAATATACAGCAAGACACACAGGCCCGGAATCAGGTCTTCCGATTATTACTTTAAAGGCAGATGGTTCTAAATTAAAATGCCCCTTTGTTACTCCATCAGGTTGCAGTGTTTACAATGATCGTCCATCATCATGCCGTATGTATCCTCTTGCACGGGTTGTATCTCGATCAAGAGAAACAGGTGAGGTTACTAAGCAGTACATGCTGATAAAAGAGTCTTACTGCCTCGGATCAAACCAGAAAAAAACATGGACAATACGTCAATGGGAAGAGGGTCAGGGAATTGGTATCTATAATGAAATGAACGATCTGCTTATGGAAATCATCAGCTTGAAGAACCGCCTTATGCCGGGCAGAATAGATGTTCAATCAGAACACTTTTTTTATATGGCATGTTATAACCTTGATACATTCAGATCAACCATATTTGAAAAAGGGATTTTAAATGATCTTAATCTTGATATAAACACTCTAAATGCAGTAAAGAATGATGATGTTGCGCTTTTGAAACTGGGCATGAACTGGATAAAACAGGTGCTTTTTAATAATAAGTGACTCAAGTTTTGCCCCTTTTTATTTATTAAAGCCTTTAAACGGTAAGGGCCAAAATAAATTTTTAAAGCGAAATATTATACCTTAAGCTTTGACAACGGCACCAATAACAAACATTAAGACAATGCTTGAAACCACGTATGAGTTCAGTAAGTTATATATTCCTTGTGCCTGTCCTTGGTACAAGTCGTGGAGTGCTGGTTAAAAAAGACAAACGAATCATTTCGCTTGAAAAATTGAATTTGGCTCCTTTACCACCTTGACTTTTATAGAAATCAAGGGTGCGAAACTTGAGAATTAACATAACGGAGCAAGTACCATATGGAACTTAATAATAAAGTAGCCCTTGTTCTTGGAGCCATAAAAGGCATTGGGAAGGGAATCGGCCTTGCGCTTGCAAATGAAGGGGTAAAGGTTGCCTTAAACTATTATGACTGGGAAGATAGTCTTGATGAATGTAAGAAAGATTTTGCAAAAACAGGCAAAGATTACCTGATTGTAAAGACAAATCTGCTTGAGACCAAAAAAATACCCGGGCTTATCAGAAAAGCAGTGGATCATTTCGGCCGTCTCGACATTCTGATAAATAACATTGAGCGGGGGGGATGGCCTGTTGTCCATGGATCGTATGTGCAAGAGCAGTGGGACCTTGAATTGGCCACCACCCTTCGTGCAAAATGGTGGGTCTTTGATTCAGCCCTTCCCTATCTTAAAGCATCAGGAAACGGGGTTGTCATAAACCTTTCTTCCATTGCGGGAACTGTTGGAAGGTCTGGTCCTGCCGGCTATATATTCAATGACGGATATGCGGCGGCAAACAGGGCAGTATCACTTCTTACAGAAACATGGGCTCGAATAGGCGCGCCACAGGTGCGAGTTAATGAAATCATGTTAGGTATTGTCGAAACCAGACACGGAGAAAAAACCAGGGGCTGGGGACTGCTTTCAAAAGAGCAGAAACAGTCCCTCATAGATCATACCCTGCTCGGTCGAACAGGTACAATCGAGGATGTGGTGAAAGCGGTAATCTTTATAATTAAGGATGCGCCTTTTATGACAGGAGGCATATTAAGGCTTGACGGAGGCTATACACTCGGCGGCGATAAGGTAGTACCTATGCCAAAGGGAGTGATATAAACGGCATCCTTCATTTTGTAGTTTACACTTTTCGAGGTTAGTTCTTTAATCATCTATTTTGAATATCGAACCGCAGAACAAGGAACCGCAGAATTTCGAAGGTATCATTTCGACATTCGACATTTCTTGTTCGATATTCTGCGGTTCAAAAAAATAAAAAGTTATAGTAGGGTGGGCACTGCCCACCATTAATGGGAGATCGTTGCAAACTGCGTAGAATGGTGGGCAGTGCCCACCCTACGAATTGTCCCGCTTTAAGTTGGTAGCTGGTGTTAGGTGTTAAGATAAAACATTTAATTGTTATATCAAATACTTAACACCTCACACCTCACGCTCTCTGAGTGATATATTTAGTTTTAATCCCCCAAATGTAAAATTTTACCCACCTGAAACCGAACTTCATCAGTTCCACGTCATTTTTTTTTATCTTTTTAAGAATTGCTGATTTGACCTTGTATCTTTTTAAAAAGCTGCTGTTAAATACAAAATCACGAAACCTGTCAATGTTGTATGTGGCCATGAAAGCCATTTTTCCCCTAGGGCTGTCCGGTCCTTCACCTTGCCAGGGATCGGTCTGGAACAGACTTTTTAACTCCGCCCACAGCGAAGTCATTTTGTTATATTCAACAGCATCCTGATCCATAGACCATGATGCTGTTGTCCACTCTTTGCTTTCATGCTGCCCCATGCAGAAATCCGGAGGCCTGAAAAAATAGACAGATTTTGTCTTTTTGTTTCTGCCGTCAAATATAATCCCCTGTTCAACAGGAAATGTGCGGCAGGTATCAGGACGGTCAGGATAGACCGAGCAGCCTGATTCAACCAAAAAAGGACATGTCATCTCGGCGTTATCCGACATGCGGAGAAGCGCTTCCGGAAAAAAACTGGAGGATCGCAAAACAATATCTACATATCTGTCAATAAACTGATCCGAGGTAATACCAAGCGACTTTTTGAGCCTGATCACATCGTATGGGTATAAGAAAAGATTAAGGTTCCGGCAGCATTGATTAAAGCAGGAAAGACCCGAGTGGCAATGAAACGAAAAAGTATCGTTCTTTTTCAGCCTTCTGCCTGGCAGTTTATCCAGATTATCAATATCAACATATTTCATGATTTCAATTTAGGAATTTGGGAATTTAGGAATTTGGGAATTGAAGGTATCCTACTGATTTTAATCCCTCAATCCCTCAATCCCTCAATCCCTCAATCCCTCAATCCCTCAATCCCTCAATCCCTCA
>JAUWQO010000110.1 GCA_030610995.1 Desulfobacterales bacterium | reverse complement strand
TGTGAATTATGATTTCTTTTTGTGATTTCGAAAGTTTTTTAATTTTTTGTTCCATCTTTAATGCCGACGATTTGCTCCCTGTTTTTTTTTGAAACACCAACTCAAGAGGGCCCCTGCCACGAAGATATTTCGCTCCTTGTTTTCCCATTTCCCGATGTTTTTCAAAACGCCGGGTAACATCATTTGATATACCTGTATACAGTGCACCATCCTGGCATCTGATCATGTATAAATACCACTCGGCTCTCTCCGCTTCCAACAGGGCCATCCATAGTTTTAAAGCTTTCCTAACTTTTTGATCTAAAAAGGAAAAAATACGTTGAACAGTATTGCGGGAATGAGAACGTGTGTGGCCTGCCACCTTTGTAACCTCGAACTTTAACCGGTCATGAAATTCGTAATATTTGCCGTATAAAGATGCGTTTTTTAACAGACGATTACCTCTCCTACAATGGAAACCGTTGCTTTCCAGCCGGGCCCTTCTTGGCAAAAGCCCTTCAACACACTGGGAATCGGAATAAATATGGAGTTTCCCTGACCCGGAAATGGTTGATCCAATACAATATTCTTCCAGAGCCCACAAAACTGTTTGGATCTCAAGTTTTGTAGAAGAAGTGTTTTCAAATCTTCTTAACACCAGGATTTCGTCCAGTTCCGATATTTTGATCAGGTTTGATGGGGTTTTAATAAACGATTCGGGAACGATAAGATAACCGCCCACACCAACTTTGAGCTTAGGGTTCAGGCTTACATCGGTAAAGAGAGAATAATTGTTCATTAAGAAAGGGATTTACGGTTCAGGCGCATATTTCCTTCACCCGCCCAACTTCACCGCTTTCCAAACGGACTTTAATGCCGTGGGAGTGTTGTGAAGATTTTGTCAAAATGTCTTTCACAATACCTTTAGTAAGATTTCCCGATCGTTGGTCTTTCTTTAATACAATCATAACCGACAACCCGGATTTTATATTCACACGATTTTTACCATTCATAATTTTTTTATCTTATGATAAAAATCAGGAGCAGTCAAGCGCCTGGCCGGTCAGATGCATTTTTTGATCATATAGGTTGCCGCCCGATCAAACGGGTCAAAAAAAGTGTATTTTGAACTTGCCAAACACAGTTAAATAGGATAGCCAGTATGCGAAGTGATTTAACTTTCCTGAACGGGAATATCATTATCCCCGCATCGAGCGGTATCCATTATCCGGTTTAAATCCCCAATTTTTTTCGTTTCACATACGTAAAAACGAGTATCAATAGGTGACCGGAAGAGATAACCAGATTCGCAGAAAAGGCCATCTGGCATTTATGCGAGCACTTAACCGGTTCGCTGAATTAGGGGGGCAACCGGTTATTAGAAAAACAATCCACCCAAAAAGAAGAAAGATTAATGGAAGAGAGCAAACGAAAAAAAATTGAAGCGAGGCTGTTCCAGCTTTTTGCACAAAACGACCAGGACAAAAACAAAAATCAACTCACCCAAAACATATCCAGTGGTGTCAAGGTCATCAGGCGCCGCAAGGGAAAACCGGACATGCATATCTCCTGAAAAAAAGCATTTCAGGACGAAAGATCGGCCTTCGGCTGGCGCAATTGCGCTTCCGTCTCGAAAAACAAATTTACCCGCTCCAGGTACTGATCCGGCCGGCGCGTTTTTGTGATTTTTTTCATTGTCTTTCTGCAGTCTTCGAAGGGCAGTAAAAAATAGCGCCAGGGAAAGGGGTCAGTACATCGGCGCCCTCATGCGGCATATCGACCCGCAACCCATCGAAACCGCCCTCAATCGCATCCGGACGGGAAACTTACGGAAATAACCTGGCGCTCGCCGGAAACGCGCAATTTCAACCCCGTTATTCCCACTTATTCCCGTCCTTAGCTATTCAAGGTGAAAGACAAATTTAGAGCCCATCCAAAAAAGAAAAAATGGAAACTCTCAAAAAGAAAGAACCCATAGACTGGAAACAAATATTAAAGGAATCCAGGAAGGATGTAAAATAAATACGCGATTTCAAGCGTCAAGCACGGACGGCTTTGAATAGGGCGTGGCAAAGGGGTTGAATTTAGGCGTTTCTTTTTTCATTTGTTTGTGGTAATGAAGTCACATGCTACGTCAAGCCAAGCGACTTTCGGGACGTTACATCAGTTTATAAGTTACTGTTAAGCTTTTAATGAGTAATTGTGGCGTATAACCAATTGCTCTTAAGCGTTTAACCGCTAAACTGACTGCGGGTTGCGAAATCTTCAGAAACAGAGCAAACTGCGAGCCACAACCGTCTTTTTATATTTCCCGACGGCCAATACCTGCTCAGGTTTTAAGTCCAACAATTCTGCAACTCGTCAAAGTACCTTTTCAAGGTTAAACCCATTTGATTTAAATAGTATCGTCAATCCGGGCTTCTTGAACTTTCAGGTCGTCTCAATCCTTAAATGTTATAATCGTTTCCGATATCAACAGATATGCTCGGCCGAAAAGATCAGTTCTCCTATCTCCTTTTCCAGGTTTAATGCTTCTTTAAGTTTATCCCCACAATCTTCTGAGCATAATGTAAAGAAGAAGTCATTACCGGCTCTTCGTGCATCGGATTCTGCAGTAGGGACTATTGCCCATATTGTTTTGCCTAAAATAGCCATTTTTACGGGCATAATTCGGCCTTCATATTTTGAAATATTCACTCCCGGACGTTTTTTGCATCCTATCGAGTATATTGGCCCATCGTTTCCGATCTTAAAGCCGCACCATGAGCAGGTAGTCAAAACCTGTTTGATTTTTGGCTTTTTCCTTATTAGTTTCATGCTGCTCTACTCTAAAGATTTTATAACATCTGGCTTTTCTTTCCTGGTTCCTCGCTTTTTATTGTATCTTTCTTGCGATATGTTTAACTTCATCTGTCAGACATTTTTTCACTTCTTTCCAACTGATATCCCAAAGAATTGGTAATTCACCTTCCTGATCGGCTTCTTCAAAATCAACCAGTCCTTTAAGAAAAAGAAGCTTACTATACCGAATGCCGTGATCTTCTTCCATTGCCAGAGCTAACAGCGTCTCCAGTGGGATTATCTTCCTCGTAATGCAATACAAATCAACAAAATCTTTTTTGTTGCCGCGGCTCCCAATAGACATAATTTTCATTCGCCCGATGTCTCTTGGATCAGCCATTTTAACATTTTCCATCCGGGAATCGATAGATTTCAGCGGGAATTTCAATCGAATCCGTTCTCTTATAAGATCGACCTTAATAGATTGGATCATCAATTCCAAATGGTTAGGTGTCTGATTAACCACAAAGATGTTCAGAGACTTCCGTTGAATAGCCTTTTTAAAAGCAAGATCATCAAACTCTTCCGTAATAAAGAGGTCAAGATCTTCTGATATTCTGTGCTCTATCTGAAGAGCCAGAGCTGTTCCTCCACCCAAATAAGAACATTTTATCTCGGGAATGGAATTCAGTCGCTGGAGTAAATCCCATAAGGAGTCGGATATCGCTTTGGAGTCCATGTTCCACCTTTAAAGTCGAAAAATATTCGCCAGAAATTTCTTGATCGCCTTGAAAGAGATCTGCTCTTTTTTAGGACATTGATCATTTCTTTTCTGCTATAAGTTTTCAAAAGAAAAATCATTGCCGCTTCATCACCATGTTCCATAAGTCGGCTGATAATAAAGTAGGCTGATTTAGCAATTGAAAGCGTACTAAAATCAACATCCCAAAAAAACGGGCATAGAAATGGTGGCAGTTCATCTTCCATTACTATATCTTCCTTGTTACGGCTGTCATTGTTATGATTCAAGCTTGTCGTATAAACAGAAAGGCGTAAACCTCTCCGAGCTGTAGGCTCTACGAGCCGGAAGCCTCCGGGCCGGTGGCCGACACGGTCGGCTCACTTCATAGTTAATGTAATTGATATCATATAGTTTTTCAATCAAATTCAGGAGGATTAACAAATAATATAAATGTCCCTTATCTCCGCTAAATTTATTCATTATTCCCACTTTAACCGATAACCCTGCTTATATCTCAAGTATATCTTCGATCTCATTTAAGCTGTTTATATGAAAATCGGCGGAAATAGATTTGTTTTTGTATGCAATTAGCGTTATCTTCGCTGCTTTTGCCGCCATTTCATCAAGTTTTGAATCACCGATATAAATTGCATTATATGGCGCTATATTAAAATGCTTCATGATTTTGACAAGTTGCTCAGGGTGAGGTTTGGGGCGCTTAACATCGAGAGCGCTGACAACAAGATCGAAATAGTCTTTTAGTTTGTGTTCGATGAGCACCCGTTTCATTGTGTCCGTCCTGTTGGTGGCAACGGCTGTCTTGTATTTCGGCCTCAGCCTTTTAAGCAATGGTTTAAGGTATGGTTCTATTTCCATATATTTCAAAAACGGCAGGTAGCTCATGTTTTTGCGATAGGATTGCGCTGCTTCAAACATCTTTTCATCATCAAACAGATATGCCATTGCATCATCCGCGGTATGCATATGGGAATAGGCAAACTGCTCAGGCGTCATGTCCGGCCTGTTGAAATGGCGCAAAACACTATTATAGTAAGCCGTGTTTGCTTTTGCTGTATCAAACATGACTCCATCGCAGTCAAAAATTACAACCTTTATATTCTTCATCGTAATATTTTAGCCTTATGTAAAAAATTATTTGCAATCAAGCTTGATGAACTCGTAAAAAGTCGAATTCAGTGTCCGCCAAAGGGCTCTGGCGGATCGACCATAGGGAGAAATCTTATCTTTTCAATAGGTTGCAGAATAAAGATTTCTCGCTTCGCTCGAAATGACAAGTTTAGGAGACTTTTTACGAGTTCATCAAGCTTCGGGTATGATCAGATTCACATCATAAAAAACGGATCCACATCCACAACCATTTTAACATCCCGGCTGCTTATCCTTTCCCTGTTTTTAAACAACAATTGATGAACAAACCGATGAAGATGTTTTGCGCTTAGTCCTTTTAATAATATCTGCCACCTGAAATGTTTTGCTATTCTTGGAAGAGGGGCCTTGATCGGTCCTAATATCTCGACAGTCTTTACAAAAGGGTTGTTGTTTTTGAGCCTGTTGCAAAGATCACCAACATCCATGGCATACTTCTGTGTTTTTTTCCTGTCTTTTCCAGATATTTTCAGCAGAATTATTCTTGAAAAAGGCGGGTAATTCAGAGCATTTCGAAAAACAATTTCCTGATTGTAAAACGCTTTAAAGTCCTGATTTTTTGCGGCCTCTATACTGAAATGATCAGGATTATAGGTCTGCAAAATTACCCGGCCGGGAACCGTTCCCCGGCCCGCTCTCCCTGACACCTGTGCTAAAAGCTGAAATGTCCGCTCACCTGCGCGGAAATCAGGAAAGTTCAGCGAAAGATCGGCGCAAATTATACCAACAAGTGTAATATTAGGGAAATTATGCCCCTTTGCCACCATCTGCGTACCGATAAGTATATCTATGGTATGATTTTTGAGACTTTTTAATATGTTTAGCATCGCATTCTTTTTCTTGATCGTATCCCGATCCAGCCTGGCAACCCTTGCATCAGGGAAAAGATGCTTCACAGCCTCTTCCACCTTCTCAGTGCCAAGCCCAAGCAGCTTAATCTTGGAAGATCCGCACTTAGAGCAATTTGAAGTAGCTGCCAGCGAATAACCGCAGTAATGACACTTGTATGCATTGGCTTTTTGATGGAATGTTAGAGAAATATCACAATTTTTGCAAGTTAAAGAGGCGCCGCATGCCGCACAGACCGGAAAGCCGGCAAAGCCCCGACGGTTCAGAAACAGGATGGTCTGCTCTCCACGGCTTAGAGTTTTCTTTATTGCCTTATAAAGTTCAGATGTAATAAAATATCCGACTCCCCTGACATCCCTGGTTTTACGAAGATCAACCACTGCAACCTCCGGAAGAGGGCGTTTTTCAACTCGCTTTGTCAGGCTCAATTCAATAAATTTTTTTGTTTTCACATTATAGTAAGACTGGATTGAAGGGGTGGCCGATCCCAATAAGGCGACTCCGCCAATCAGCTTTGCCCTGACTATTGCAAGATCCCTTGCATTATAACGAAGACCGCTTTCCTGTTTGTAAGAGGTGTCGTGTTCTTCGTCAACGATAATGATTCCCATGTCCGCAAAGGGAGCAAAAAGAGCGGACCTGGTGCCTATGGCGATGCGGACCTCTTTGCGCGCGATCCGCATCCATTGATCATATTGCTCACCGGCAGAAAGCCTGCTGTGGAGCAAGGCAACGCAATCTCCAAAACGGGCTCGAAACCGTCTTTCCATCTGAGATATAAGGATGATCTCCGGAACCAGTATCAAAACAGAAATCTCACGCTTTATGGCCTCGTTTGCTATCTGCAGATAGACTTCTGTTTTTCCGCTTCCCGTAACCCCGGCCAAAAGGCAGGTCGCAAATCCTTTGCCAAAGCGATCTATAACCGTTAAAACCGCTTTTTTCTGCTCCTTTGTGAGCTTATAAGGATTATCAGGTATTATAGATTCGCCAAACGGATCCCTGTATACCCTTTTATTAAAAATCGAAATATAGCCCGCTTTTTCCAAAAGTTTTATTAATCTCGGAGCAGTCGGAATAAGCCCTGTTAATTTTCTTACAGATATTTCGCCCTCATCTTGCAACACATGGATAATCCGCATTCTTTGCGCCGACAACTTGTCGGTAGAGATGCCCGGCTTAATCAGAGATACATAACGCTCCATCTTCGGGCCTGTTCTTTTGCCTTTAAGTTCCCGTTTGCTTATAATCAACCCCTGTTTTTCCATAGCCTGAATTAAAGAATTCGGGATCTGGTTTTTAAGTTTTGCGCAAAGGTTTCTCAGGCCGCAGGATTTTAATTTCAGATGGCATAAAATTTCACTTTGCAAAGGGGTAACGCTATCTTTAATCAATGCATTTTTGCCCTTTTCCGTAATGGCGACAGCAACAAAGTCGTAAAGGTTTAAACCGCCTGGGAGAGCGCTTTTTATAACCTCTCCGATGGGATACATATAGTAATCGGCAATCCATCTGAAAAAGGGTATCATGGATGAATGGAAAAGCGGGGTTTCATCAAGGATATCCAGGACAAGCTTTATCTTGCCGTGATCTATATCCTCAGATGGGCCCAGAATATATCCTGTAACCCTTCGCCGGCCAAAAGGGACCAGCACCCTTTTCCCGATCAATGCAAAAAAGGAAAGGTTTTCCGGAATACGATAGGTAAAGGTATTATAAACAGGAAGGGCTACTGCAACCTCAATATATTCCAAGCAAACTCTTTCCCCTTGACACATAATCTCTTTTTCTTTACGTTGAATTCAGAACTCCTGAACTGGTGTAATTTCAGATGTTACAATCTGGGTGATATTACTTATTTAATCGGGAATCAGCCAGGCATTCAACTGAAATCTGTTGTATCTGAATTTACGTTGCTCTTAATATTATAAAATTTGTAGATCCGCAAGATACAACACTTTGTAGTGAATCATCATCTCCTGACATCAGGAGTTCTGAACTTATGCAAACTATTTGTTAAAATTCAATCTTTTTATGAAAAAGAATGCATTCTGTTCAACAAAGGAGGGATATCTATATGCACAAAAGCATAAAACAATCTATAGTTTTTGTTGTAATCGCAACACTGGTGATTATGCCGCTGGGCTCTATATCCTTTGCACAAGACCAGCCTCAAAACCAAGAAATAAGCGCTGAGAAGATGATCTTTGATTTCATATTGGTCAGACCTCTTGGTATTATTGCGACTACAGTGGGGACCTGCTTTTTCATTGTGTCACTTCCATTTTCACTATTAGGCGGCAATACTAAAGATGCATATCAGAAAATGATTGCAGAACCTCTAAAATACACCTTTAAAAGACCATTAGGCGATCTTTGAAACAGCTTTCCGGATACAAAACTATGGATATAAAATTCAATACAGTACTTATCACCGGAGCAGCCGGTTTTATCGGCTTTCACCTGGCCAAACGCCTTTTAGACAGCGGATGTCATGTTACAGGTGTTGACAACTTAAACCATTATTATGATGTCAGGCTCAAGGAGGATCGCCTCGCAATATTGACAGCCCATGAGAAATTTGAGTTCCATAAAATTGATCTTTCAGATAAAAATGGGCTTGAAAAAATATTTGGCAATACCTCTTTTGATGTTGTCGTGAACCTGGCTGCCCAGGCAGGCGTGAGATATTCATTAACAAATCCTAATGCCTATGTTGATTCAAACATTGCCGGGTTTGTCAATATCCTTGAATGTTGCAGGCATAACAATGTTAAACACCTGGTGTTTGCTTCATCCAGCTCTGTATATGGCGCAAACACAAAAATGCCGTTTTCGGTTCATGATAATGTTGATCATCCTGTCTCCCTTTATGCTGCTTCCAAAAAATCAAATGAGCTTATGGCGCATGCATACAGCCATTTGTTTAAGCTTCCATGCACCGGCCTGAGGTTTTTCACGGTATATGGCCCATGGGGCAGGCCCGACATGGCGCTTTTTCTCTTTACAAAGGCAATACTTGCGGGAAAACCGATCAAGATATTTAATCACGGCAAAATGCAAAGAGATTTTACTTATATCGACGATATAGTGGAAGGAGTTATAAGGGTGATGGACAGGCTTCCGGAACCAAATCATAAATGGAGCGGGGATGTTCCTGATCCCGGGTCATCATACGCCCCGTATAAACTCTATAATATCGGCAACAATAATCCTGTAGAACTTATGGAGTTCATAGCGGCAATCGAAAAGGCTCTGGGCAAAAAAGCAAAAAAGGAATTTCTTGACCTCCAGCCCGGCGATGTTCCTGCAACTTATGCAGATATTGATGATTTGATAAAAGATGTCGGCTTTAAACCAGCCACCACAATTGAAACAGGAATAAAGCGGTTTATTTCATGGTATGAAGATTACTACAGCAATAAGTAAAAAACTCATCCTGTAAATCCTCATCAAAATCCCTTACTTTGCGTTTGATTAAGAAATAAAATATTTATGATAAGAGAATATTGAACGGCAGAGTAAAAATTCTTTTGAACGTCGAACATATTAAAAGATGAACGTCCAACATCGAACGTCCAACGTCCAACGTCGAATAATGATGTCGCTTTGCTCTTCAAACCCGCCTGCCAACGCCTGTCACAGTAAACTGCCTGTATGTCGGCATGCATGGCAATGGCGGGCAGGTTATTTTAAATTAAAAGATGAACATTGAACATCGAATGATGAAATCGCTGAGTTTATGCTGAGGTACCGAAGTGCTCCGCCAGTTTATAAATTGGCAGAATTCCTTATTCAAAATTCGACGTTGGACGTTCGATGTTCGATGTTCATAGCCTTTTAGCTTGACGGCTACGTCCTTGATTTATCCCGTCAAATTTTTTTCAACAACCCCAGCCCGTCCCCCTA
>JAUWQO010000175.1 GCA_030610995.1 Desulfobacterales bacterium | reverse complement strand
TATTTGATATCTGCAATATTCTTGGTCCAACCATAACCGGTATTCGGAATATACTCGGTGTATTCCGTCCCATCCCTAATAAGATCAAACAGGTTTTCTACATTATAGCTTGCGACCTTAAAGGTTTTTGCTTCTATTGATGTTATGAAGCACAGCGAAACAAATAAAATTGATAAAATTATTTTTTTGAACATACCTGAATCCATTTTACCCCATTATTATACACTAATGGTGGAGCAACCTGTCTTTATCTGCCATTATCGCTCAACGCCTCCTGAATGTTATGGCATTTAATGCAAGAGATCAGCGGCGCGGTTTGCCGCGTCCGCTGAATTGGCGAAAACCGGAAATGTCCACAGTTTTCCCACCGGCGCATAATCTTTAAAATGGCAGCTTGAATATTTTTGAATTGTTTTTCGCTCCAAAGCTGTCCAGCGCATTTTTCCCAAGGTCAAGGCGGCTGACCAGTTCATTATTTATAGAAGCTAAGTGACTAAACTTTAACTTTAAATCATCAGATGGACCATTCACCTTTGCATAAACAGCGGGTCTTAGTTTTCTCTCTAAACTTGCGGACTCCTTTTTTACTAAATTCCCCACAGCTTTTTTCATAATCTGATCAAGATCCGATGAAATATCTGTTTCATAGTTATCAAGGGTTCCTGTTATATCAACCATTAAGCTAAATCCGGTTATATCAGATAAAGTTGAAGAGATGGTTTGCGCAAAAAGTGAATCCGCCCTTCCCCCTTCAGTCGTAAACTTTACAGATCCAAAATTTGCAACAGTCTTTATTTTAACAGCCTCCCCCTTTAATTGACTGTTTAGTGTAAGATTCATGAGGCCTTCTTTTAAAGTAAGCGGCAATTCTTGATGGTCAGACAAGGTCATCTCCTGCAACTGATATCCCTTAATACGCATATTCAGGGTATCTTTTGATTTAGTTGGGACAATATGGTCAAGGCTTCCTTTTATTTCAGCAGATTTTACGCCTTTTAACTTATCTCCTGAAAAAATAAATGTAAGAGGTATCCCAAGTATATCCTGATCCGTGGTAATATTTCTTATTTTGCCACCGATATCCCCGGCTTTAAGCTTTACAGACGCGTTTATATCGCGAATCAAAAAATCAGGGAGAGGAGATTTCTCTTTATATACAATGTTTATCCCCTTGCCTCTCATGGGCTTAACGGCTTTGTGCCCGGTTTTTTTATCCTTTTCTGCGCGCTTTAGAGCCGGCTTAATTTTTTCATACCAGAAAAAGGCCCTGTCTGTCCATTCTCCGATTTTTGGCCCCAAAATGAGACGGCTTAAATTACCAAGGCCGGTTGGTGAAATTGAATATTTAGCCTTTAGTCTGCGAATATCTTCGAGTGGCGCTTTTTTCGCCTCATCCATACGTTTTTTCAAAGATGCCAGGCTTGTCTCAAACTCTCTATGCGCATCTTGTATCTGTTTAAGATCACTGTCGATATCTTTTTTGATTTCAGCCGCTTCACTCACACCTTCCAATATACCGCTCACCCCCTCTTTTTTTGCGGATTTAATTTTTTCGATCCGTTTTTTATATTCATCAAGTTTTTCTTTGTCCGGGATTTCATTTAATATACGCTCCCATTTCAATTCTTCAGCCTTTATGTCACTATCAAGTGTTCTTATCAGTTCAAGGGAAACAAGATTTTCTTTCTCAAGGATCTCATCGACATCGGGAATTTTCAATGAAGGCAGAGAGAGTGTTTTGCCTTTTCTTTTCTTTAGATCGTCTGAAATTTCCCTGGGTTTTTTTCTGATTGCACCGGATTTTCCCCTATGTGTATTGATTTGTACCTGGTCAAGGTTCATTTCATCAATGACAACCTTGCGTCTTAAAAGATTTAATCCGTCAAGAGAAAAACCGATATCCGCGATCTCCACTGCGTTTGTCATGGGTTCGTCGGGATTGGTAATCTGAAGACGTTTCAAAACAAATCCAAGTGGAGAGAGAGTTAAATCAGCATCATCCAGCTCAACTTTTGCCCCGACCATATCTGTTCCGTATTTCTCAATCATTCTCTCTACAAATACAGGCGCAAAAACAAACCAGATAAGTGAGAGAAGGACGGCAAAACAGAAAAAAAACATTAAACCCTTCCAGCGTATCCACTTTTTCATGATGCACCTCCCCATCCCGATGCTGCTTTATAAAGATTGTAAATTTTGCCGGCCCTTAAGCCCTGCACGATTTTGGTCTTTTCTACCCATGCCATGACATTTGTACGGTATTTAACGATTAATATATTCATGATGATGAAGAGGGGGATAAAGAGGATTAAGGAGAAGAGAAGACTTCCCATGACAATGGAATTGTTGAAATTTTCAAGCCGCCATAAGGTAGAATTATAGATAGATGTCCATAGCCCTTCAAGGTTACTTGCAGTCAGGACAAAAAGGCCAATCCTGTGAAACAGTGGATCTATAATATAAGCGATTGCCGAAAAGACCCCCAGCCCTACTACAAATGCTGAAAGATTTACCCGAAGAAGCAAAACCAGCAATAGAACAAGAAGATTATGCAGACTCAAAAACGGTGTCAGACCCGCAATCATGGAGAAACAAAAAGCAAGACTGATCTGGTGCGGCTCAGCCTCTGAGTTTAAAGCCTTAAACAGTTTAAAGAGAATTTTAAGCATTTTGACCTCCTATTGTTTTTCAGCCTTTCCCATGGGGTTCAAATCCTCTATGTCTCACCATTAAAAACAAGTAAAACCCTTTCTATCATATTCAATGCGGCCCGGCATGTTGTGCCGTTGAGAACCATGATGCTACAAAACGACAGTTAAATACTGCTTCTAAGTTGCCCTCTGTTTGAGGTTGCAATTTCTTTTCAATAGAGAAGTTTTTCTGCTTTACCGGAATGTTGTGAATTCTAGCTGCACGGTGAACTGTTGCAATTATTGTAATGAGGATTCGCGAGTGGACAACCCTTGGAAATCATACTTTTTGATTAAGGCATACAGGAGCGCCCTTGAAACTCCCAATTGTTTCGCGGTCCTGGATTTGTTCCAACTATTGGAAACGAGAGCTGATTCCAATAATTTTTTTTCAACCTCATCTTTCGACTTCCTGAGAATGTTAGGATGTTGCTTGGCTGAACATTGCAAGACGCTGAACTTCCAGTTAGTTGTCAGGTAATCAGGCAGGTCATTAACGCTGATGCACTTCTTGTCACTTACCTGGACAGCTCGTTCCAGGACATTTCGTAGTTCTCGTATGTTTCCAGGCCAGTTCCAATCAGACAAGATATTTGGTATCTGTGGATCCATTCCACCAATATTAAAGCCATATTCGCGGTTGAAAGACTCAAGAAAATGCAGGGCAAGAAGGTAAATATCATCTTTCCTCTCCCTTAGTGAAGGGAGGTTAAGACTAAGGATGCCCAAACGATAGTACAAATCACTTCTAAATGTCCCTTCCCCAATCATCTTTTCCAGGTTTCTGTTTGTGGCTGAGATTACACGGAAATCGAGCCTTACGATTCTGTTCCCCCCTATCCTTTCGATTTCGTGGTTTTGTAGAACCGACAATAGTTTCGGCTGCATTGACAGGCTTAGTAATGAAACCTCGTCTAAAAAGATTGTCCCTTGGTTAGCCAGCTCAAACTTTCCGACCTTTGTACCCTTTTTGGCGCCGGTAAAGGCCCCTTCTTCGTAACCGAAGAGCTCGCTTTCCAGGAGGTCGGCCGGGATTGCTCCGCAGTTGACGCGGATAAACGGGCCGTCTTTTCTGGGACTTGCCAAGTGAATGGCATGGGCAAAGAGTTCTTTCCCTGTGCCGGTTTCTCCGGTAATCAAGACTGAAGAGTTGCCATGGGCATAGTTTTCAGCCAGTTTCTTGCTTGCTATAATCTCATCGCTCATTCCGATAATATTTTCAAAGGTATATTTTGCCGCCCGTAACTTGCGTAATTCCTGTTCGTAATATTTTAACCTATTCTTTGTCGAATTGTATTTTTCAAGAATGTTTTCCATCTCCCTTGCATCTCTGAAGATTGTAATCGATAAGGCCCCTATGATTTCGTCGCCTATTTTGAGAGGGATACGGTGGATGAATGTCATATCGCCGGTTATCGTCCTGAAGGGGAGACCGAATCTGGGAACGCCTGTCTTCAGAACCTCAAGCAGTTCATTATGGTGAGGCACCGCCACTGAAAAATGTTTTCCTATTATACCGGAGTTTTTTATTCCGGACAGCTCTTCATTCTTCTTGGTCCTGAATAGACATATACCGTCTTTGTTAATGACAGTCATTCCTATATAAGGATTGCAGTCCAGGGCATCCATAACGAATGCTTTTTCATCGGTTGTCATGCCGCGATTACCTCCCTCCGCAAGATTTGCACGCCTTGAACTTGAAGCTTGTAACGAAGCTGCCGGATTTTGATTTTTTACGAAACTGTCAAACTAAAATTACTGCAAAAATAACAGATGTTCATCTTAGTGTCAAATAAATTTACATGTAAAGATATTTAGCGCTTATATTGTTAATAGTTTCAGTCTGTTATGAAAAAGAGGCGCATAGGCTGTATTAATTATTTATTTATTCCCGGTATATCCCTCAAAACTCATCTTAAAAAGTATCGTAAATACAATAGGTTGCCTGGAACACACCGAGAGATGAGCCTGGCCCCAAAATTGCTTTACAACATGTTTGTGGCTTGTGGATGTTGTGTGAGTTGTCCAATGCTTTAACCTTAATATTGAGTGGAGGATTTAAATCATGGCCTTGTTTGCGTTCCTGTCTCAAACAGACAGCATTGCGGCTGAATATTTTAGTAAAGTCCTGCACAAAGGGGAAACCCACAGATTGGTGATTGTGCCTTCCGTTGAAGAGGCGCAGAGGCTTCACCCCGATTTTGTGATGGTGACCGCCTATGATGAGTATAATGAATACACCCTTGCAAAGGCATGGAGTGAAGAAATTAAAAGGACTTTACCATCGACAAAACTCATCCTCGGAGGCCCCGCTCTCAGGAGCAGGCCGGTTGCGTTCTTCAAAAATCTTAATGCCGATTACGCCTTGAGAGGCGAAGCTGATTTTACATTTCAACCGCTTGTGGACGAAATTACAAAAGAGAGACCGGACCCGGAA
>JAUWQO010000153.1 GCA_030610995.1 Desulfobacterales bacterium | reverse complement strand
ACCCCCAACATCCGCGCTGCTTCTTCCTGACTTAATCGACTTTCTGTCCATACCCCATACGCCTCTTCAAATCGCATCTTCCGGATCTCCTGTAACAACTCTGTTAGTCTCATGAGTCACCTCCTGGTGACTCATTTTAACCGGACAGATTATGTGCTACAACTCCGGACACTTTATTTGTTTCTGACAGAACGGGCTCAGGGGGCCTTTATGGGATGCTCCTTGATATGTTGGTTAATTACTTTTAGAGCTTTTGGATTGAGAGCAACAAATGCATGCGCAATTGACTCGATAGGGTTCCTGTATCTTACCTGAAATTGTAGTGCTTCTTGACGGGTTGCTTTTTCGATTTCAATTTTCATTTCCGGCTCCTTTGTTCTTACTATGATGGGGAATTAAAGTATCAGAGGACCCAAACTATTTCAATCCATAATTACTGAGCACGAGAATTTGGACTTGCGGTACATCAGTTTATAAGTTGACGGGAGAAATATAGGGGACTGAACTGTTAAAATTGATTCTTGCCTGGGGATATGTTATTCGAATTGCATGCTGAGAAAATTACGAATCGATGCTTCGGGAGGTATGTCGTTATGTTGCTGAAGACATACACTAAAGAAATATTTAGATCAAAATGCATGCCGGGCAGTCAATCAATCCACTATTATGCCCATCTTCATGAAGATATCGCAAAAGTATTGCCTTTTCTCAATGCAGAATTGGGAGTAGTAGTATGACCAAAAAACGAACCAGAAAAGAAGTCACCAGGAATAAATAATGAACGATGAAGTTAAACTGATTGAAAAATTAATTCGAATTGAAGCTTTATATTCTGGAGCAACAACAAAAGGCGAAAGAGATGCTGCAGCAAATGCTCTGCAAAGGATACGTGATCGTTTAGAGAAGATACAAAAAATTGATCCACCTATAGAGTATAAATTCACAATGTCAGATATGTGGTCAAGAAAATTATTTGTTGCCCTTCTTCGCAGATACGGGATAAAGCCTTATAGATACTATCGCCAAAGGTATACAACCGTTATGGCTAAAGTATCTAAACAATTTGTTAATGAGACACTATGGCCAGAATTTCAGGAATTAAGCAAAACCCTTCGGTCATATTTAGACGATGTAACCGATCGTGTAATTTCAGAAGGCGGCCCGGCTATCGGATGACTGGGTGCGGGATATGGGTAATCAGGCGCTGATCAAGGAAGCTCACTATACGGGGGAAAGCAGGATCACATCTTAATTCTACTACTCCATTAGCGGAATAAAGCGTTACCACAGAATAACGCTGTCTGTCTTTGTGGCGGTTGTAGTTTTATTCGTTACAAACAACGCATTTTGCTGGGGAGATGTAAGCAAGGCGAAGGAGTTCATGCAGGCCCGCAGGTGAAAATGGGAATCCATAGAGGGTTAAACGACATGCGGCACGTTCGGGAAACGTGCCCTACAGAAATATCGACACAAACAAAGATGTAGGGCCTGTTCCCTGAACAGGCCGAAACTTGACATAGCCGGTTATGTATTATTATTCCGGCAATTAAATACCCCAAAACCGTCATTCTGACGAAAGCCGGAATCCAGAAAAATACGCTGGATGCCGGATCAAGTCCAAGTATTACTTTGCAGGGTTAGTGAGTACTTATAATGAATCATAATAAAATAAAAACGAGAGAAGTGAAAGACAGCCAATGGAATATGAAGCCTGATCAGGCTAAAGCTTTGATGCTTGCTAAACGTCAATTAACCGAGTTGGTTTTTGATGCAGTAAACCTGGAAGGCATCAATTTTACCCTGCCGGAAATCCAAACGCTATTAGATGGAGTAACAGTTGGCGGACATAAGATATCTGATCAGCGAATTGCAATAAACCAGGGTAAAACATGGCGCACTTTGTTTGAATGGATAGAGAAAGGCTGGTTTGAAGTCACTGCTGAAAAAGTATGTGAACTTCATTGTATAGCAGGCAAAGAAGAAGCTTTGGAATGCGGCAGATTCCGTTTTGGTGGGGTTACTATTGCGGGTACTGACTATATGCCGCCTGAAGCCGGTATGTTGCCTGCTTTATTTGATAATATGATGGCTCAAGTCTATAAAATACCGGATATTTATGATCGGGCAATCTTTTTATTTCTTACGATGGCTCGATGCCAGTTTTTTTATGATGTAAACAAACGCATGGGGCGTTTTATCATGAATGGGCTGTTGTTGAGCACCGGGTATCCTGCGATTAATCTTCCTGCCAAGAGACAGTTAGAATTTAATCAACTGATGATAGCTTTTTACAAATCTAATGATCAGAAACCGATGAACACCTTTCTGCGTTCTTGTCTGGATGAAAGAATCATAAAAATCATGAAAGCCTAACCCGGACAAGCCGGAAGAGCTCAAAGTTCAAAGCTGAAAGCAAAAAGGTAGACAGAGATAGACAGGGTCACTTAAATATTGAGTTTAGGCAGCCTATTGAAATATGGGGGAGCCTATGACACATTCTTCAGATTATAAGTTTCTCATGCCTTTGTTTTTAACTCACAACATATTTATACTTGCAACATAATGTCCCTAATTACTTATGACCCCAGGCTTATCCGTGGCCAAAACCTCTCATCCAAGATATGACAAGGACGCTTATGGCTATAAGAAGGAAACATATCTGATAGGTCCTTGCTGCAGGCTGTTTCACAACAACACCGTAAAAAGCTCCCAAGATTAGCCCTGCCATAAAGCCAAAAAGGTGAGCCGTCAAATCAGCATGCTCTCCTGAACCAAGAATGCTAAGGAGGGCCAGCCCCGCACCAAGGGGAAGCCATGCCCTCATTCGCTGGCCAGGCAGCCTAAACTTCTTGAAAAACTGGTGCACAGCCAGGATGCCGATTGCTCCAAAGACCGCGGTAGAGGCTCCGATTGAAATATGACCTGTCTTGTATAAGACAGCATTCATCAGATTGCCTAATACGCCGGTGGCAAGGATCATAAACCAGCCAACACCCCAGCCCGTGATGGTACAGACAGCGGTGCCAAATATAGCAATGCCAAGCATGTTGCCGGCAAGGTGCACGGCGCTTGCATGAATCATCAGGGAGGTCACGCTCCTGTATAATTCGCCGCGCAAAATGTGAAAGGCCGATGACCCATACGTCCTGACGAAGACCTCACTATCATTGCTTATTGTGATGGCCACATGAAATGCCAGCAATATAGCAGATACCCACAGTCCCGTGAATGTCTTGTGATACTCATGATGAAGGGGTTCATCTGTTGGATGAAAATCCTGGTTCTCTTTAAGGTATTGTTCGATCGTGTTTATGGCCTTTTTGTAATCCGTATCATTCACCAATATATCCCACCCGTGCTTTCCTTTTCTCGAATGGTATGAAATGCCGGATGAGGACAGTACCAGCCGGTATGTATCCGCCTGATCTGCTGAGAGATTCTCGAATATTATAACCATAAAAAGGGGCTTTCTTAGAAAAGATTTGAACCGCAATAGCGAGCGAATTCCCCGTAGCTTGCTGCGGGGTTAGCGAGCGAATCTAAAAATGGCTAACTTCCTTACGGTCGAAGATTCCCTCTTGCTACAGGGAATCTTCAAAAAGGTGACATTTTTTTCTTTAGTTTTACAAATAGCATGTTAAAGGATAAAGGATAAAGGATAAAGAATTAGTTGTAGAAAATTATCGTAATCTGCGGATTGAATAAGCTCTTATGCAATGCGGTAGATGAATCCTATTATATTTATTTAATGGTGAAAACATGAAAAAAAAATCTTATGGTAAAAAGACGGGAAAATTGGGTACTGAAAAGAGGCCCGCTGTTGTTAATGTGCAAACAAAAGAAAGATTGAAAGAAGTAGCATCGATATTTGAAAAAAAGGGTTGGAAATATACAATTGGATTGGAACCAGATAAACCAGAGGATATTACCGATTTAGAGATATTATTGAATCCACCCAAAACTGTGAAAGCCGAAAAGAAAGTTGGGCGCAACGAGCCATGCCCATGTGGAAGCGGGCATAAGTATAAAAAATGCTGTGGTAAATAAGGCTATTTTACATTCCAAAGTCTTCGAGTTGAATTTAGTTAGACTGAAGGGAGCTGCTCGACAATCGAACTACGAGCTGGCCAAATAGTATTGCGACACATTACGACATAGTATTGCGATATTTTGCGACAAGTATTGTGAAACAACATCTGACTTGTCGAACTATCTTTTTTAAAACAGGTAGGGAAAATCATAAGGGTTGCCTTCTTGAAAATCCTTCACACATCAGACTGGCACATTGGCCGCTCTCTATATGGCCGGAAGCGATACGATGAGTTTTCGGCATTTTTGGACTGGCTGGCAGAATTCATACAGACCGAAAGTGTCGATGCGCTGCTGGTTGCCGGAGATATTTTTGATACCAGCACACCGAGTAACCGTTCGCAGGAACTTTATTACCGGTTCCTCTGCAAAGTATCGGCGTCCTGTTGTCGCCATATAGTGGTAATTGCGGGTAACCATGATTCACCTTCTTTTCTGAACGCGCCCAAAGAACTTCTGAGGGCTCTGCATGTCCATGTGGTTGGTTCGATCACAGATAACCCGGAGGATGAGGTCATTACTCTTACCGGGCCTTCAGACATCCCCGAGGCTATTGTGTGTGCGGTTCCTTACTTGCGGGATCGAGATATCCGCATTGTTGAAGCCGGTGAAAGCATTGAAGACAAGAATACCAGGCTCATTGATGGTGTGCAAAAGCATTATGCTGAAGTCAGCAGGGTTGCAGAAGAAAAGCAGAGGGAATACGGCGATATCCCTATCATTGGAATGGGACACCTTTTTACGGCCGGCGGCAAAACGATTGAGGGTGACGGTGTAAGAGAGCTTTACGTCGGTTCACTGGCCCATGTTGGTGAAGAGGTTTTCCCTGCTTGTATAGACTATCTGGCGCTGGGACACCTGCACGTTCCGCAGAAGGTTGGGGCAGCAGAGTATATTCGTTACTCTGGATCGCCTATTCCCATGGGTTATGGAGAAGCCACTCATGGGAAAAGCGTTGTGATTGTAGAATTTTCAAATGATCCGCAATCAAAAATCACCCTTCACCCCGTTCCCTGCTTTCAGGCACTGGAAAGAATATCCGGCGGGATTGATAAGATTACGGAAAGCATCCATGAGTTGAAATCCAAAGGCAGTAATGCATGGCTGGAAATTGAATACACCGGGACGGAGATCGCCGGTAATCTGCGGGAGCTTATTGACGAAGCTATTGCTAATACCGCAATGGAGATCCGGCGGATAAAAAACAAGCGTGTCGTTGAACGGGCAATAAGTCGAACCTGCAAGAATGAGACGCTCGATGATCTGGATGTGAACGATGTTTTTATCCGTTGTCTAGACACCTATGAGGTGACTGAGGATGAACGCCCGGCGCTGATTCAATCGTATAAAGAAATAATCACGTCTCTCCATGAAGAAGACACAAATGCGGGATAGAGAGGCTGATCATGAAAATCCTTGAGCTTAGATTTAAAAACCTCAATTCACTTAGCGGTGAGTGGTCCATAGACTTCATGACTCCCGAGTACGTTTCTGATGGAATATTTGCAATTACAGGCTCTACCGGCGCGGGCAAGTCCACCATTCTTGATGCTATCTGTCTTGCCCTTTACGGCAGAACACCGCGATTAAAATCGATTAACAAAAGCGGCAATGAGATTATGTC
The DNA here is from genome assembly GCA_030610995.1 of Desulfobacterales bacterium. Taxonomy (GTDB): domain Bacteria; phylum Desulfobacterota; class Desulfobacteria; order Desulfobacterales; family ETH-SRB1; genus Desulfaltia. The sequence continues at coordinate 728 of JAUWQO010000153.1, read as the reverse complement.
TCGGCAGACCGGTGAATGTTTTGCTGAAGTGACTTTTGAAACGCAGGCTGGTCAATTCCGATGCCATTGGAGCCAGCACAAAGCCCGTAAAAAGGCCGATGGCAACCTTGTCGACTCAAAACATGAGATTTCGGATGCTGTCAGTGGTCAGATATTGGAGTCAAAAAAACGGGATGTAGCAAATGCCATTGAAGCTCGAACCGGAATGGATTTTGATCGTTTCACTCGATCCATGTTGCTTGCTCAGGGAGGGTTTGCAGCATTTCTTCAGGCAGCGCCGGATGAAAGAGCTCCAATCCTTGAACAGATCACCGGCACAGAGATTTACAGTGAAATTTCAAAACGTGTTCACAAACGTCAGCGTGACAAACATGGGAAACTTGAATTATTGCAAGCGGAAATCACCGGGATAGTCATTTTAAGCGATAAAGACGAGGCTGTATTAAATCAGGAACTTTTCTGTAAGCAGAAGATTGAAAAGGAATTTGGTTTTAAAAATGATGCGCTGGGGAAATCCATTCTATGGCTTACCGGGATTGATGCGCTAAAAAGCGAGCTTTCCGCAATAGATAAAGAATCAGAGTCTCTGTCGAATGATTTGAAGGCATTTGAGGCCGACAGGGCAAGATTGCAGAAGGCTCTTAAAGCCGCAGAATTAGGCAGTGAATTTGCCACCCTGTCATCGAAAAGACAGCAGCAGAAGCTTGATCTTGAGACTTTGGCAAATT
>JAUWQO010000014.1 GCA_030610995.1 Desulfobacterales bacterium | reverse complement strand
AATTTGCCCGGAGGGCATGACAATATTCACTCTGCCAGGTCGGCAGAGAAAAATGTCCGCGTAAGTCCGCGTAAGTCTGCGGCTAATTAAAATCCCGTAAATCCTGCTTGCCCAGCCTCCCAGCCTTTTTGCCTCCAAGCTTCCCAACTATTCCGTGAAGAATGAAGACGCGACCCCTATTTTTTAATCATTTCAAAACTGTAAATGTAAAGGGCGTCCCCGAGACCTTACGTCCCCGAGACCTTAAGGACGCACTTTATTCTTTTTTTTCGGAGTAGGCCGGAGCTTGGAATATCCTTCTAAAAATCCATACACCTGCCATCCCGCCGGTCAGTCCTATGAGCGCATCGGTAATGTCGGGATAACGCCCCGGCAAGAAAACCTGGCCAAATTCAATGCCGCCGGCCAGGAGTCCGAGAATAAATAAATTTATGATAAGGTGCGCTTTGCCAACAGTATTTTTCCAAAACCGCTCAATCAGAACGCCTAATGGGAGAAAGAAGAGGAACCTGCGTAGCGCTTCGGTCATAGCGTGAAATTCGCTGGTATAATAGTAGCTGTAAAATGGTATAAGGCTGATGTCTTTCAGGCGGGATTTAATTAAGATTTTATCTGCGGTAAAGTTGAAGGGACTCCAGTAAAGCGAAACGAGAATGCCAACATAAATGAGTACAATTACGGAGTTCAACCAGGGAAATGGCCTTGGCCTCGGGTCTGTCCGGACTCTATCAGTAGTAGCCGGCCTGTCTGCTGTCACCTGTGACAGGAAAAATCCGAAGGCGCCGCCTGCGCCTCCTGTTATGACATCCGTAACATCCGTAAAGCGAGAATATACAAAGATCTGTAAAAACTCGATTACTGACACAACTGCAAAGCCAAGCCATGCCCCCATCCATAGTTTGGATGATTTTCGCGGGTCAGTTCCTATGGTTTTTCCCGCCAAGAAACCAATAGGTATAAATAGGGCTATGTCAGTGAAAATATCATAAAAGAATTGCCGGCTTGACTCGTATGCTCCGGTAAACGGAATAAAGACGAGTTTCCCTTCTTTCCACTTGTGATAGATTTCAACAGGGCTGATCGTCAAATCCAAAGGAAAAACGCTGAAAAATATTAAGGCAACTATGTATCCATACAGGGCTTGCTCAGCCAGAGAGCGAGGGCGGTGTTCCGATATGACATTTTGCGCCCAAGCAGTAAGCCTCTGCCCATGCGATAACCAGATGACTACGCCGATACACGCACCGGCGGTCTCTGCGATAATATCGTTCAGAGAAACTGTTCTGGCAGGAAAGAAGTGTTGGAGAAATTCAATTACTGCAGCAAGAAAGCAGCAAAATGAGAGTACCAGGAGTGTGTCGAGGACTTTCACATACCGGGGCCGAATCTGCCTAAACCATACGCCCATAAGAAAAAAGCTTAGGGGTATAAAAAGAAGGATGTTTGCGACAAAATCGGCCCGTGATTGGATGCCGAGATTAAGATATGGCAGATGACGAAAGCGGTCTATTGCTTCCGCTATTGGAAGAGATCGAAATTGAAAGGGGATAAGGCTGCCATAGATTACAAATGCAAGATAGCAAAGACTGAGAATCGTATATGCTTGTCTGACTGATAGCCTGTCTAACATTGTTCCTTTACCGGCAAGTTACCAATGGACCGTGATCCCGCATGCCACCGATGACGCAGGAAGCGAGTCGTTCAAGATTGTTGCGCTAAGTATTTTCACCTGATTTCGCTCTGTGATCATAATGGAACCTCTCAACTTCTTTTCTTCCCACGGTGTTCTGACATCGGCTGCCAAAGTTGACTCCGTACCATCTTCAGCCTGTAACAGCGCCTCACGCGTAAGGGGAAAACGACGCCAGCGGAGAATAAGGGTTGCCTTTTCTCCTTTTTGCAGAGGTGATTTCAGATGCCATTTTTGGGGAGGCCCCCCTATTTGCATGGAAACCCAAATTTTCCCCTTAGAGCCCTTGCTAATCTTAAGATTCAGGTTTTCGGAAACAATGGACGGCATGAGGCTATCCTCACCAGCAATAAATTTGACTTCAATCGTTCCATGTTCAGATAATTTAGTCAGCCTGAGGAGATCTATTTCCCAGCCCTTACTTCTTTTTTTGGCTTTGCGCACCACAACTTTCCTGTCAGGAACGGGACCGGTCCGAAAAGAAAGCCGCCCGAAGATTGTTGTAATATCCGTGCTGTTTCCATAAGGGTCTGTAAGTACAGGTCGATAGATATAGATGGTTTCGGGTTCAAGATTCCGCAATATCACATAAGGCCGCGTGGAATAAATCGGCCAACGGGCAACCTGTTCAATATTCTCACCTTGCTTTGAGTAGAAAACAGTAAGCTTGGCTACCTCAGGATTAATCTTCGTTGAGATAACAGGGATTGTCATGGTTCCCGTATACTTACCCATTGCAGGTTCCAGAGCAATTCTTATACTTTCTTTTGTGGCCACCGTTGGCGGGGTCTCATCCAAAATGGTCTTTGAAAGGTCAGGATGTAGAAGCGGGTCTCCCAAAAGCGAGGTGGACCAGTTTACATAATAGGTGGAGAGCAGAAAGCACTCACCGAGATCACGTCCTCGAAAAAGGTACCTCAAGAGTATACGATTGTCCCAAAACGTGGCGTTGGTAATGTGCGGCCCTCCGCCGTAAGCCGGGCCCCCGCAGGCGCTTATGGTGACCCCCTGATCCACCTGTCGCCATATCGGCTCAGACCGACTTATGTTCCATCCATTGGAACTTACAACAGTCCGGTCCATTCCTCCCGGATAGTACCCCAGGAACTTAGTCCTGGTGTTTTCTGAATCCAAAACTGAGCCGTCAATATCTTCGAGTGGTCGCCCCCCAAAAGGGACGCCTTGCCCGCCGTATCGGGAAAGCACCCTGAAACCGAGACATTCCTGTTCATCAGATCCCCACCTGTTTTCCTGCTCTGCCTTTTTGAGCCTGTCAGAAAGGTCTTGAATCTTGTTTTTGTTCTCTTTTTTTAAACGTTCTCGAACGGAACTGTCCATTTCCGGCCTAAGAAATTTAGACGCATAGAGAGAGTAGTCGATAAGGCGCTTGGCATCTCTCGGCCCCTGCCCGTCAATGCGACTCACACCGTATGCAAACAAAAAAGGCGAAACCTTTTTCCTTGCTTCCTGGAAAGGCGGGATATTAATAAATCGAGGCTCCTTTTTTTTGCCGAGGAAAGAATAAGTATCCGGATGCATGTATGGATTCCACCGCCGGCCAACCATGGGATATCGCATGGCAGTTGTAATACGATAATTTCTAACTCCGTTTTTTGAATCCGGGCCCCCGGACATATACATTGAGATTACAGGAGGAACAATCTTGCGGCCCCAATCGTAAAACAAAGTCTGGAGTCGTTGTTCCAGAGAACCCAAATCTCCATGATTTCCAGGGCTTGGAGTCACCCCTCTTTCGATTCCCAATACCCCTTCGCAGGAAAAAGGCAGGCCGTGGCAAATTACAATATAGAGAATATGATCCTTTAACAGTGTCCTATCAGCAAGAGCGTTGTCAGGATCTTCAAGAAACTGCTTGACCGGAATGGCAACATCTTCCTGAAAATGCTTCTCATCTACAATTCCGTCCTGTCCGCGTAATGAGAATCTAAAATCATCTCGATCGTAATATTTTAATTTTAACTTCCGGATAAATTTGCCCGACTTATTCTTCGCCTTAAATGTTACCCAAACCGTTCCCTTAAAAATCTCGTGCGCATCAAAACGATAGCATCGGCCATTATCTTCTTCAATATCGGGATAGATGAATTTCCTTCCCTCTTTCCGGGGGATACCTGTGACTGTCGGTGAAGCAAATTTTTTCTCTTTGCTTTGATCAGAGCTGCACCATATCTCCACCGAGTCCCAGTCAATTAACTCCTTGCCGGAATCGATAACAATTTCCACATGTCTCGAATCCCTGGCCCACTCCCCGGCCTTTGGTCCCTTGCCATTCCCGACAAAAATGATACCGTCTTTGTTGTCCTGGCTTTTTTCCCTGATAACCCACTGGTTCAAGTGTTTCTCTCGATGCATGCACCTCAAACCTAACAGATAAGGCTTTCTCCCTGTAATCGAATTTGTGTGCATCCTGACGTAATATTCGGCAACCTCCTTTGAATCCTGTCCAGGCTCGGAGCCGTCTACGTCCTTTTGCCAGTCAGCGTTGTAGAGAACTAATACTTGATCCGGAGATGCTTGAAAGGGGGTTAGGGATGCTTGTGCATGAGAAGAAGGGGGAATTTGCGCAAGTAATATCAGCAGGAAAATGAGAAAAGAAAAAAATATGCCTATCTTTTGTTTTGACACAAGACGCCTCTTTACAATTGTTTCTATCGCTTTTCCTTCGTCGCTTTAAGCATTCTGCCTAAAGCGCACCAGCCTTGATCCCGATGGGTGACTGGTGCGGATCAGTATGAGCATGCTGGCCGAGAACCAAAAAGATAGAAGTAGCGGGTGCGAAAAAGGTGACAATAAAGCGAGGCTGTGCTGGCGCGAAAGTAAGAGGACAAGCGAAAAAAAGATGTATTTTTTTTGGAGGGAGAGGTGTTTTTTTCTCTTGACAGACCCTTTAATGGGTGACCCCTTTTATTGCTTCCCAGCTTCCCTGCCCTAATTCGACGTTGGACGTTGGACGTTCATCTTTTAATATGTTCCGGAAACCAGTTATTTAAGTATTTAAGGACGTCCCCCTAACCTGGCTTTTTTCCCTGATAACCCACTGGTTCAAATGTTTCTCTCGATGCACGCATCTCAAACCTAACAGGTACGGCTTTTTCCCTGTAATCGAATCAGTGTGCATCCTGACGTAATATTCGGCAACCTCCTTTGAATCCTGTCCAGGCTCGGAGCCGTCTACGTCCTTTTGCCAGTCAGCGTTGTAGAGAACTAATACTTGATCCGGAGATGCCCGGAAGGGTGTCAGGGATGCTTTGGCATGAGAAGTAATGCAACTTTGCACCAGAAAAACTAACAGGAGAATGGGTAGAGTGAAAAAAATGTCTGTTTTTGCTTTTGACAACACAACCAACCCCAGAATTATGTCTCCTGATTCTTGAGTTTAAATCATAAGGGCATTGCATCCTTCTCAGGGAATATGAAAAGAACCATTTCTCAAGAGGAAAAATTTGACCCAAAGCAACTACTAAGAATCATGAATATCAATTGCTTGAATAAGTTATTTACTTACTTATGGATGTCCCGCGCCCCTACCCGTCCCGCAGCCGCTACCTCAGCCCTCCCATGACAGCCTGTCAAACATTGTTCCTTTACCGGCAAGTTCGTAATGTATTTGATTTCATTTGTGATGTTCCGCAGGTCTAAAGCTGTCACAGTCAGGCTTGTAACTGTCAACTTCAGGCGCTACAGGAACATAACCGATATCAGGCAGTTTCGCCCTATACCGGCGAGACGTTTTCCAGTTCACAAGTGCCCGCTTGTATTTCGGACTTTTGTCTGAAATCATCTTTCCCATACGGTATCTTATTTCCCACAATTTCGTCGCATCTATTTTATCAAACTCCACCATGCCCGCATCTGTCTCAGAAGACCGTAATGTCCTGCTTCTGAAATCGATAACCTCATTCAGCCATGCAGCAACGGCATAGCGGGGCTTTTGATAAACATCGCAGAGCAACGTCAGGTATTCAACATCTTGCTGGCCTCGGCTAAAGGCCTTGAGACGAACAGAGGGTTTAGGCCCATCGGAGTAAGGATAAAATAGAGCAGTTTGCTCAGCATTCTTCCAGGATTTTTGATTCCCTATTGTTTGCCACGGCAAAACACCCATGGCTCCATTTGACCAGGCTGAAAGACACCAGACTGTCGGTTGTATGTTTGACGTCTCGATGGGATTTGCAGTGCCGTATTCTGAAAAATAAGATTTGCCCCATAATATCTGTTCATCATGTTTCATGCGAGTCTTTTGCGTGTTATTACCCCCAATGTACTCTATGTCCATGATACCTCTAAACATATCCCGCTCAAACTGACTGTACGATATGTCACCCCTGTACCACATCTTGGTATTTCCCTTCACAGGGTCAACTGCTGAACGCCACAAGACTCCATACCATCTGAGCGCCCAGAAATCTTGTGTGTTCATAGGTTCATCAAAAACCCATGGGGCAGAATTTTTGTTGCAATTTTTTCGGCGATAAACTTTATTGTTAAGGTAAAACTGAAAAATCGTATCTTGCCATTTCTTTTCTTCACAATGTCTTGCAAAAGCTGAAAAAGCCTTTTTCAATTCCTCGCCATATTGTGGCGCAAAGGCCTCATCAGCCCAATAAGACGGCTTGTAGTTCTCGAAAATGTTCACAGGCCAATTTTCGTTAAATGGAAGGTACAAAACATCCACAGGTTCATTCCTGCGCGGCAAATCCTCAAATGCCGCCCCATTAAGAAGTGGCCCAATATTTTTATCCCATTTTGACCAATCAAATTCCTTATCTTTCCACTGAGGCGCAAAATATGGTCTACCTTTCCACCCATACGGAAGGCGGTTGATACAGGTTCTATGTTCATGGGCCAATTGATAATATTCATAATTATTGAAAGGAAATACTTTGCCATAGGCGTTCATCTCAGGGATAAAGGAAAGTTTATTTGGCAAAGTAAAATTCCACACAGTCAAATCCACATCCAATTCAAGAACCTCTCCGCCCACGGCAATCGTCACCTTGCCCTTTTTCTTGCCAGATAATTCTTCATGCGGGACATAAAGCTCGCAGATTAAAGAATGATTTTTTTGATTCGGGACAGTCACTTTTCCTGCATTTGAAGGAATAGAGAAATGACCGTTCAATTGGATGAGTGGATCGGGAAGTATAGTCGATATTTCTTCTTTAGTTTTCTTCACATTCAGATATGCAAACTCAAATATCTTAGGCTGTAAGTTCGGATTTTGATTAAATACATACTTGATGAAAACTTCTTCAGCCTTTCCCTCAAGGTTGAGCTGGAAAGCTACGTGCTCGTTACGTGCTGCCTGCAATCTGATCAGTTTCTTCTTTGCAGAATAGATATGATTTCCACCTTTATAGCCTCTTGTATGGCCCGGAATCATCTTTCCGGTTTGAGGGTTAATTTTATCCAACAGGTCAACGACTCCGATCTTTAAGCTGCCCACAGTTGGAAGACTACTATTTGATGGGAAAGATTTTATTTTGGCTTCCGGTATATTTACGGAACGAGAATTTGAAGACAGTTGTATCTTTTTGGTAAAAGATTTGCCAACATTACCGGCACTGTCCACGGGCTTAATAGTCAAATCAATCTGCTCGCCCGGCTGAAAGGTGAGGCCTCTGATATGCATCTTGACTTCTTCTCCTGCCTTACCTGCCATGGGGATCAAATACCGGGGCATGGGTTTCTGACGGTGACCCTGTCCATATGTGACCATGAATCCCAGAGTTTTCCCGCCGCCGGAGTCTTCAGGTGATTTCCAGCGAACAAGAGCTTCTCCACTGGGGAAGTCACTAATATCAACATCAATTGACTTGACCTGTTCAGGGGCAATTGAATCCCTTCCTTTAACCCAGACTTCCATCCATGGAGCGCTCTTTTTGGTTTCACGACTATAACAAAAACGATTCGGGTATTTAATGTAGTTGAACTTTCCCTTTTTTAAAGACCAAATGTTACCCACTTCATCATAGCCAAAAAAGCCGTGACTTAGACCTGCGATACGAGCCGCGACCACATCCGGATCAACGGCGCAGGTCTGCCAGTATTGCTCATCGGGCGGCGAACAATCAGCAAATTTCCAAATTGTGTGACCACGGCTGAATGTCACATCCATAACAGTACTGCCGGGATAGGACCAGTCCTGTTTTTTAAACCCGGCTTGATTAAAACAAGAGCTTCCCTTCTGAGGGCGGTAGCTACTTGAAGTGCCCTCCACCCATCTTGTTGCTAAAGTTGAGATACCGAGACGTGCAAGCGGCGCTTTTACGGGTGTTGCAGAACGTATGTGCAACAAGGCTCCAGTGATGATCTTGCCTTTCAGGGTTGAGGGATCAATATCAAAAAGAAAATATTCTTGTTGTCCCTTGACCTTAAGCTTTTTTGCCCCTCCATTATTCCCGATTTTTTCATTACCCACTGCTGAAACCCAAGTGTCTTTTGTAACAGGACATTTAACGCTTTGACCAGTTGGTGGCCAAAATTGCTTTGGCGCTGTTAACGAAATCACATCGCGGGTTTTTAGATCTTCAGCGAGGATACCAATGGGCCATAAAATAAATAAAAAAAGCAAGAGCCGGATCAGAACTTGCCTTATTAATTGTCTTCTATTCATGCTAAACATTATCTTACAACAAAAGCGAATTGGATAGCCATTTTTTTAATTTATATATCACGCTTTTTGGGAGAACTAAGACAAATAACAACCACCCAAGCATATTTTTTTATAAAAGGTAGCAAAAACATCAAAACTCCATCCAATTCCTCCAAAAAATTTTTAATTTTTGAAAAATACTTAGTGTTTCGAAAAGGCACAGCTAAAATAGATAATATATTAAAGTATCTTACACTAACATTATCAAAATATTTTTTAGACAATTGAATATCATCTATGGTCAATGGATGCTCATCTTCTGTCCTCATAGTCGGTGTAAGTTGCCGATATAGATTGATAAATGGATTGTGACCGAGTGGCTCAATGAAAAACGAATGTCCTTGTATATTCAAAATTCTCGATAACTCAGCATAAGCCTTATCAATGTCCAAATGATGAAGAATCCCGGTACCAACAACAACATCAAAAGAATTATCATTAAATTCTGTTTTTTCAGCATTCATAACATAGTAATTAGCCTTTATATCATTGGTTATTGCCTTTTCATTTGCTTTCTTAATAGCTGCGGAAGAAATATCAATACCTGTTACAATTGCTTGTTTTTTTACCCATGTTATGGGGCTACCGGTACCACAACCAAATTCAAGAAGATGTTTTCCTTTGCAATATCCAGAGGCAATTTCCATATAGTATTTTCGGGCAGTCACCATAATTGAATAATATTTCGCTGCTCCTTTTCTCACATTGTCATCACCGCCAAATCGATCATCGTGGAAGTCTTTCTCACGTGTTATTCTATCATCATTCATTTAATGTCCTCGGAATTAAAAAAATATGCTCATCCGCATAATCTGACACCGTTGCATATTTGGTATTCACAATAATTCATTCAAACCTAACAAATAAAACGCTGTTAGGCTCTAAAATTTCCGCCTCCGCCAGGCCGTAGTAACCTATTGTTTGTAATAAATTTAGGCAGATATTTACTACATCGGGTTCCCATACCGCTTTGCAGGCACATGCATTACCATAGTCTATCGGTAAGATACGCATCTTTTTATAACAGCATACCGCCAAAGGTTTTGAATCCCGATTAAAGTACATATACATTAGATACCTTTCTGTGCTGGCAAGTTCTTGTTGAATAATTAAGGAAGTCTATAAATTTATCTTCTGAAATGGTATAATTGGGACAAAGAACTTTTTTGGCATATCTTGAAAGGAAAGATACATTCTTGGAATTCTAATCAACCGATAATGCAGGAACACCTTCTCGCCCTAAATTCACTATTACTCCATAACCATTTGGAGTTTCCGAATTGACAACAACGGCAACAGGCATATTATGATTTCCGTTTTTTAGCATACAAAAAGAGTTTAAATTCTTTTACGACCCATGTCCCTTTTTAAAAGAAAGAATAGTCCGACAAAAAAATATTCCAACACTAAAACACCAAAGACATTTAACCCTAAGATCACAATGTCATGGTAATCAGGTTTCTGCTTTAAGAATTCCCGGATAAAGTAAGGTATTTTATACACCGACCACTTTTTACTGTACTCTAAAAATATTTTATCACCAGTAATCTCATATAATTTCTGGGTAAGTTTTATATGAACACCTTGATAGTGTTTGGGAGCGATTGTACCAATAGCATCGTAATACGTCCACCGGCCAGTGTCATATTGATCGAGACGATTTTTAATGCCATTTATTCCTTTTACAAAGAGAGTTCGTGCATCCTGGTCTCCGGTGGTTTTCCAAAATTCATAAACATCAATAACCGCATATATCGCGCCATTTAAAACTCTGGGTTCGACCCCGTCTAATGCTCCAGCATACTCTTCAAACCACCAATCATTTTCGCTGTCTTTATAAGTTACACCGCCATTTTTAACATCGATAAAAAATGCGTTAAGAGCATATTTCGCATGTTCAAGATATGAAACATCACTGGTGATCTCATAGGCTTTGTTTAAAGCTGAGATACCAAATCCTTGAGACATTCCGGACCTCCAGGGTACCTCTAACTCATAAATGCCATAGGGATAAGGGAAATTGTGTTCCCAGACTCCATACTTCACATCATCGTGCGTCGACAATCTCAGGTTGTCTCTTAGCCAGTTTACATGATTCAAGAAATACTTTAAATTCTCGCCCCTGTTTTTTTCACCCTGTACCTTACGCGAAATACTTATAGCGCGGACAGATATATATAGCGGGTTATAAACTGCTTTTCTCAATCTGGGATAGAAAACTTTAGGTATTTCACTATTATCGATCTTTAGAGACTTTAACCCGCTTCCTGTAACTAGTTTCATGATTTTTTTCGCGGGGTTACTTAATAGATCCTCTGTAATATTACAAAAAATAACCCCTAAAAATAACGCGATTATCGTCAAATATATTTGATACTTAATAATCCTTCGAGCATTCTTTATCATTTTTCGATTCTCTGGCGCCCCTGCCGGTGAAATTATGTTTGTTTTACCGCAAAGATTGCAGAAGCACAAAGTCTATGATGTTGATTCCTCAAGATTGAGTATTGTTTCGTTTTCACTTTCCAGCAACTTCTGCGTAGCATTCTCAAGACAGATAGGCATAGCAAGCAATATCCAGAGCATTTCCGTATACAAATTACTATGAGTCATCATGTAGCCTGTAAAATATATTACGAGCATCGTTCCTATTGTAACCAAATGAAAACTCACTTCATCTTCACATAGTTTGCCTTTTATGCTTACCCGAATTCGTCGTATTTGCATCATGGTTTCTACAATAATAACAATAAATAAAATAATCCCTAAAATTCCAATCTCACTGTAACACTGCACATAAGTATTGTGAGCATCCATCCCTGGATTTCTGGGATCATACAGTTGAACTATTTTTTCAAAATTTTTTACACCAATGCCTAAGGGATAATCTTTAAAAATTTCGATAGAAGTCTTCCAATAATCAAATCTATCCACTTTTTTTTCCATATCAATAATATTTGCCTGAGTTGACACAACATGGTCACCGATGGTTTGCATCCTATTGAAGAAGCTTGTATCGGCTAACATAAAAAAAAGTGTAATACCCAATATTGTGTATAAAACTGTTTTCTTTAATTTTCTTGTAGGCGCTTTAAAAAGGACGTATGGCACTGCAAAAAAAAGGCCAATAAATACAGCGCGTGATTCTGTAAGAACAATGGTATTAAGCATAAAAGCTATAGCAATCACAAAGGGTAACTGTTTTATCCAAGGGAAACGAATCATTTGAAATGCTAAAAGAACAACTGAAATAGACATAAAGGCAGCAAAACCATTTGCTTCACCAAAATCAACACCACCTATTGTATCTAATCGCCCGCTACCTGTTAATAAATGAGCTTGATAAGATAACCATATTGAGCAGAGTATAAATGTCCAAACTACCAGCTTATAATCTTTTAAAGAACTAACAATTCTAATGAAAAAAAAGATAAAAACAAATAGCTTGGTCATCTTCATCACAAATTGCCAATTAACAGCTTCTACAATTGTGCCAAAAACAAAGGTACTCAACCAACACAATCCAAGAAATAAATAAAATTCAAATTCTCTCCTGGAAATTGTCCAGTCAATTTTTTTTGCATTCAGAAGTGCACCCGCTATTATAAAGGCCACAGCAACTAAAGAAGGCCTTAGCAAATATTGCCGGGTAGCAACTACCCACCAATCGTATGGATTGAAAAGCGTAAACACAATAAGATAGCCCATTACTCCAAATATTGGCCGTACTAGTCCACCTATCCATAAACTGATAAGAATCGTATATACAAATAACGCGGTTAAGGGCATACCCTATTCCTGTATTGCTATTTATTGTCTTTAGTTTAAAAAAATCTGAAAAACGGTTTTGATATCATGAGCAATTTTGAACCAGGTACGATTTTTCATAAAGGAAACTATTTTTTATTGTATCCTAATACAAGATCAAATATTTTCTTTACCTCCAATGCAACCGAATCCCAATTTCTCCATGCTACATGCTCTTGGATACGAGTACTATCCCATTGCCGATTGAGAGCGTTAAGCAATCCTTTTGCAATGGATTCAGGTGTACGTTCGACCAAAAAACCCACATGTGGAGAAGTCAGTATTTCCGGGGTGCCCCAGACATTTGTGGCTACCACTGGTGTACCACAGGCAAGTGATTCCATAATAACATTAGGCCAACCTTCTCTGAAACTGGCCAGACAGAACACATCAGCAGCACTGTACCAGATTCTCAATTCGCTGTTAGGCCGTTCACCAACAAGGGTAACATGTTGAGTCAAATTCAGAGCTTCTATTTGTCGTTCCAGTGACGAACGGAAGGGACCTTCTCCAATTATGTAAAGATAAATATTGGTATCTTCTTGTAAGAGCTTGGGAAAAGCATTCAAAATGACATGAAACCCTTTATTCGGCGTTAGTGAACCGACCGAGAGAATGATTTTCTTGTTATGGGGCAACGAAAGCTTCTTTCGCGCTTTATTTTTATCAACAGAATAGAATTGTTTAGAGTCAACCCCGTTTGGAATGACACTAATCTTGTCACCATTAATGTCAAGGGCAAGTATTTCTTGTTTTAAGGCATTGCATACGGAAATTACATGCTTTGCATGGCTGAGTGCGTATTGTATCATTGGTTTGATGGATTTGAAGCGTGTGAATTGATGTATGTCAGAGCCTCTTGCCGACAGGACCACAGGTTTCTTCAGCCCCTTACCTAATAAAACCGCGGCAAAGCCATCCGGATAAATGAAATGGCCGTCTATCAGATCAAAGGGGAATGTTTGATTTATTTTTTTTATAATGTTTATTGACGACAAGAAGAGTAAAAGGCTATGTAGCGGCATACTCACCTTGGGAATTAAAGGGTATCGTGGATGGTATACTTCAATCCCATCCATGATTTCATATTTTGTGATTTGAGAATACCGATACCTCTTACCAAGGGAGGGCCATGGGGGACAGTACGGAATAGGCGCTACTACCTTGATCTCGCAGTCCTTCAATTTAGCAAAGTGAAACATCCGCTGCTTGATGAATATAGCGTTGTTTGGCTGCAGATGATTCGGAAAGAGAGTTGTGTAAACAAGTACTTTCATATCGATCAGCCCTTATAAAATTTTTTCGCCCAGAGTTCAAAACTTAAAAGGCACCAAAGTGGACGAGTAAAATCGCGTAATCCGCTTAAATGCTGTTTCCACATCCATTTTATGTATTTATCATTAAACAGAGATCTTTCTTTGCACTCCTTTCCGAGCAAAGATTCATAGACCAATGGTTTTAGTTCATTTTTCATCCAGCGCCCAACAGGAATACTAAACCCCATTTTTTTTCGATTCAAGATTGTATTTGGAAGTATTCGAGAAGCGGCTTTCTTCAAAATATATTTCGATTTTTTACCTTTTAACTTTAAGTGCGAGGGTATTGATGCAACCAACTCCACAAATTTGTGATCTAATAGAGGCACTCGCACTTCAAGTGAGTTTGCCATGCTGGAACGATCCACCTTTGTCAAGATATCACCCACAAGATATGTCTTAAAATCGACGTACTGGGTCCGAGTGAGAGGATCTTGGGAATTACATCTATTGTAGTGATTCCGAAACACTTCAATTGAATCATAACCGTTAAGTTCATTTTTCATATCCCGGCTGAATATATTTTCTTTCATAGCCGGAGAGAAGTAAGACATGGAATTAAAATATCCATAGACAGGATCGTGAGAAATATTTGTCAAAAGGGTTTTAGCACGAAAAATTTGTGGAAGCCAATCTGCCTTAGGATATACTTTTGCCAATGTTCCTATGACAAGATGTCTGAATGATGAAGGAATAACATTACGGAACTGATTTTCCAACCTATCAAAAAAATGTCTTCTGTAGCCTGCAAAATTCTCGTCGCCTCCATCTCCTGAAAGCGCTACAGTAACATTCTGCTTAGTCATTTTTGAAACGTAATAAGTCGGAATCGAAGATGAATCGGCAAAGGGTTCGTCATAATGCCACGAAAGTTTGTTTATAATTTCAACTGCATCAGGATTAACAACATACTCATGATGGTTTGTACCGAATAGTTTTGAAGTGGTTTGTGCATATTCAAGCTCGCTGTATTCTCTTTTATCAAACCCAACACTATT
The DNA here is from genome assembly GCA_030610995.1 of Desulfobacterales bacterium. Classification (GTDB taxonomy): domain Bacteria; phylum Desulfobacterota; class Desulfobacteria; order Desulfobacterales; family ETH-SRB1; genus Desulfaltia. The sequence continues at coordinate 25,643 of JAUWQO010000014.1, read as the reverse complement.
AGTCACAACCGGTTCAGTCACAAGTCCGGACATAATTGCCACAACCAAACTCGAATCTATTCCCCCGCTCAAAAAGGCTCCAAACGGCACATCGCTTATTAATCGCATTCGGATTGATTCGTTTAATGTTTGAATAATACGATCACAGAAAAGCTCCTCAGCAACACCGTCATCCGGCTCAAATTTAAGATCCCAATATTGTCGCATTGTGGTGCCCTGTTTGGAATGTATGATGAAATGACCGGGTGGGAGCTTTCGTATGGAACGAAAGATGCTCTTTGGCTCTGGAACATATCCGTATGAAAAATAATCCGAGAGCGCCTCAAGATCAATATCTTTGCTCACATCTTTCACTTCCAGTATTGCTTTTATTTCCGACGCGAAAATTAGTCTTGATTCATCGCAATAATAGTACAATGGTTTTATTCCTAGCCTGTCCCTTGCCAAAAAAAGTTTTTTTTCTTTCTCATCCCAGATGGCAAATGCAAACATTCCTCGGAAACGATTTACACACTCAACCCCCCATTCTTCATAACCGTGTAAAAGGACTTCTGTATCGGTCTTTGTTTCAAACTGATGCCCTTTCTTTTTCAGATATACCCTCAGTTCTTCAAAGTTATACACCTCACCATTAAAAACAATTACTTTTGTTTTATCTTCGTTATAAATCGGCTGATGACCAGTATTAAGGTCGATAATGCTTAAACGGCGATGTCCCAGGCCAATGTTAGCTTCAATATGATATCCCTCATCATCCGGGCCCCGGTGGACCATGGTGCTGTTCATCTTCTTAAGAAGATTCTTGTCAACAGGTTGACCATTCAGGTTATATATTCCACAAATTCCGCACATAATGTTGGGTACTGAGTTCTGGGTATTGGGTTCAGGGTTACAAACAATGGACCACTGGCTATGGATAACTGACAATTGAGAGTTTTTTGCTCAATTTATTTGTCCTGACCGTTTAAAATAGAGTGATTTATAAAGTGATTCGTACTGCTTTATCATTCGATCTAAAGAGAATTCACTAACTGCTCTCTCCCGAGCGTTCGATCCGTGAACTTTCCTCATTTCAGGGGTTTTTTCAAGGTAGAAATTAAGAGCATTGACTAATTCATCGCAATCATTGGGCGAAATCAAAAGACCAGTGTGCTCATGCTGAACCAGTTCTGGGCTCCCACCTACTTTTGTTGCTATTACCGGAAGTCCGGACGCCATAGCTTCAAGAATAGTATTAGATATACCTTCATTCTCGGAAGGAAGAACAAAAATATCAATTAATCGATATAGCTTGGCTACTTCTTCACATTCACCCAAAAACTTGATTCTTTCAGAATATGGTAGCTTTTTCGCTAATTCCTGAAGTTTTGAATTTTCCGATCCTCCTCCAATCACGATTAATTTTAGTTTATATTTTTTATGATCAAGTTTCGAAAAAGCCTGAAACAATAAATCATGCCTTTTGATAGGATCAAGGCGGCTAACGATTCCAATTACTATTGAACCTTCAAGCTCATATTCCGCTCTTGAATCAGTTTCCGGCATTGAAAAAAACTTTTCCGTATCAACTCCATTGATAATTGTTTTTACCTTACTTGATCTAACACCAACAGTTTTATGTAGCCACTGGCGAATATCTTTTGAAACAGCAACAAAACGATCTACCCCTAAAAATAGTATTCGCCTGGCAATTCGTCTTCTTAACAATAGCCCGTATGGATCATCCATGTTCCAACCGTGCTCGCCGTGAATTACACGGGAAATACCCGCCATTTTTGCCGCGATAATCCCATCTATGCTTCCCCAATTTCGAGTATGCACGATATCAGGCTTGACAGATTTTATCAGCCTCACAAGTTTCGGTATCATACGCCAGTCATTTCCTTCACGCTTGTGCATCTGATATATTCTGAGACCCCTCTCAAGTCTCTTCTCCGCTGATCCAGTTGTAGTTAGACAGCATATCTCATGTTCAAACAGGTTCGGGTCTGAACGGTTGATCAGGTTGACCACTCCGTTTTCTAATCCGCCCATGTTGAATGAATGAAAAACATGAAGAATCTTAATTTTTGATATATTAGGCATAATAGCCTCGATACAAGAATGAACTATTTTCAAATCAAAGCTTTAGTAAAAAATGTTAAATTGACGGGTGTATTTTCAAACCTTGTTTTGTGGATGAGCCTCACCCATTATAAGTTTTAGCTATAAGGTCTTTTAATATATCCGATGCTTTTGAAATATCCGGTGAAGAATTATAACAAGGTTTTTTAATTAAATAGTCACGATATTCCTCAGGATTTTCGCAGCTTTTACCTGCCTCCACTGCTTTAATAATATTATACAATTCTCTTGCCGTAACATAGTGAAGTATAAAATTTTGACCGTCATTATATTTAGACTCTAAATAACTGTAAATACCGTCTATCTCATTACCTAAAACAGCATTGCTATCTGTTGCACCATGGGTGTGCGTTTTAACAAAAATCCAGTTATTCTTCCCTTTAATATGGATACCAGTCTTTACCCAAAAATCCACCCGTTTTTTTGTTACGGGTGGATTACCGTTTATAGCATCTCCAGGTGTACGGAGACTTGTAAGCTTTTTCGAAAAGAAAAAAGGATGAAGAGGGCCTTGTATAATCATCAAGTCCCCGCTTTCCCCCCCCCCCTTTTTAACAGAATCACCTCTATCGTAAGATTTTGGCTTTTTAGGATTATCGATGGCATAATATATTGAATTGATTTGCTTTGGGTTAGATTTAATTAATGAGGGAAACGTAAAATCAGCATAACATCCAGTTTGATTAAGAATCTGCAACTCGTTATTTACGCCGCAATATTTGCCATTCAGCGAATTGTCTAAAGCCCAATCACCGTGAATAAACCCATATTTTTTTTCTCCATCTTCAGAACCAAATATACCAAAGCACCCATATTCTTCAACACATTGTAATAGAGTTTTTTTTAAATTACCCGAAGTATCAGGTCGGGTTTTGCCATGGTGGAGATGAAGTTCAATTTCACCATACCCTTTTTCGCAAAGAGCCACTAATTTTCGCAAAGTGTTATACCTATGATAATGAGGAGGAAAAAACCAGGTTCTTTTAGGATGATTGCCTGCCGAATCAACATGTTCCTTTACTACCTCTGGATATTTTTTCAAGAGCATGTCAACGCGTTCTATTTCGGTGTTCCGAGAAGCACCACGAGTGCCTGGTTCGTAATGATCAACTGTACAGAACACAATGTGAATAGGTGTTTGTTGTTTAACTACCTCTCTGGTCCTATATGATTTAAGGTACTTGAAAATAGTACTTAAGGTAAAAGTAATTTTGAATAACCTACTCATTATCGATCTCTTTTTTTTTAACTATCCATAAAGACCTTGTTTTTACAAAAGTCTTAAAGATTTTGAATCCAGTTTTTTCTATCGCTGCCCTTGAGGCATTATTTCGATACGCAGCACCAATATAAACTTCATTCGCACCAGCCCTAAAGCCATCATATAACATCTTCTTAAGATTTGTTTGATACAAGCCTTTTCGCCGAAATTTTGGTTCCGTGTAAAAATCATATAAAACTAGGGAACCTTTGGGAGACTTAAATTCCATGTCAACTTCGGTAAATTTATGAGTTCGACCACCCTTTACCATCCATCCATAATGGGCCAACATTCCATTTTTAAGTACAGAATATAGAACTTCTCCAGTAGAAAAACGGCGTGAGGATTCTGACAGAAGGTTAGACCTGGAAAGCCAAGGATTAGAGCCAGTATAATTCATGAGATCAGAATATTTTTGGATGCTAATATCGCTGCTGTTTGGGATCTCGTTTGAACCGAACTTATCATATGTATATTTGTAATATATGAAAATCCTTTTCTCATATATTAATGAAATGATCCTCCTTACAAGTTTGGATAAAGATAACCTATGCAATTTATAAAATAATTCGCTTATACTGGCTAATTTATTTCTAACCAAAGTAGGTGTAAAACCTATTGCAAGTAAACATCTCTTTGCGATTCTGATTATCTCCTCTCGTAGATCTGACTTTAATTTTGTTAGCCTGGAAAAATAAAAACACGGCGTAATAAGGTTCTGCTCTGCATTAGAAAATCGTTGTTTGTATGCATCTCCACCAGGTGTCAAATCAATATACCTATATCCCTCATCCATAAGTAAGCGTGCTAATTTTAACAACAGTAAGGTTCCTGGAGATTTATTGCTTTCAAGAGGATCAAAACATGAAAGCCCTAAGCATACCGTGTCCTTGTCACATGTCCCAAGATGGAAAGCTATTGGGTCATTATTAGACCATAGAACTGTAAAGTAGTTATCGTTAGGATAGTTCATTCTTTCAATATAGAAGCCTTTTTTATTAGGGTCATTTTTAAATGGAGCAACTATATGGATAGCTTCTTGTCTAAAATCACATTGCATTGCAATTGTATCAATTAAGCTTTCTATCCTTTCTTTCGTTTTTATCCGTTCAATATAGAAATCTCCCTTATTTTTGTATCTATTCATGTTATTCTTGATCGCTTTGTTTTTCATTAACTTTTTGAATTTATTCTCATCACTCAAGTTCCAAATTGGAGACCTTTCTTGCCTGCATTTAACAAAAATCTTCTCCTTAGTTAAAGCCTGTGAATTTAACCAACTAGTTTGAGCTCTGGGTGGTATCCAACGCCATTGCCATGTTCTTAAATGAAAATGATTCCTAAGCGCAATTAATGCCTTGATGGGAAAATCATGATCGATATCTTTAGTAACAATCCAACCATGATACTCTGCTTGATGATCACCAGCATGAGTTAAATAGCCGTTCTTTAATGAAAGGGCTAGTGGCATAAGGCCAATAACTCGGCTTGCATCATTGTAACCAAGACATAGTACCGGTCTGTATTTGTCATAATACTGTTTGTACCATGTAACAACAAAAGCTGGTTCTTGAAGAACGGTTACCTTACTGTCTGCGCAAGATAAGTCCTTCCATTCAGAAATAAACTCTTCATTGTCTATCAACTGGAGTGCTTTCTCATCTGTTACTATCTTAATTTCAAATTTCATTACTATTAATTATCCAGACACGAGGAGCTTGTGAACCTTGATTGCGGAATCAACAACAATTTTTGCTATTTCATTTTCTGCCATATTTTTATCTTTCTTTTCCCTTGGCGGTGCGTTTAATTATCTATAAATATCCTGTGCCACAGCTCCAGCGTTATCAATGAAATAATGGCTGCCTCAGACCCTGATGCATAATCAGTTTTTCTATCAAGAAAGTTCTCCACCATTTTTCTCATGAACTTCTTATTGAAATATCCCCGATTCAGCGTCCTGGAATCGAGCAAGACGTCACGCACATAATCTGATAAATTGTTAATCAGCCACTCGCCTATCGGCATGGCAAACCCCTGTTTTTTCTTATTCAAAGTCTGCTCGGGAAGCAGGGGCCTGAGTGCTTCTCTCATGATGTATTTTCGTTCAGAGCCCCTTATCTTAAGATGAGGGGGCACAGTTGCCATAAATTCTACGAACTCAAGATCATGAAACGGGCTGATTGCGGTCAAGCCGTGAGCCTGTGTCATTCGATCCACCTTAACCATAAGGTCGTCCGGCGCGTAAGAATGGATATCGAAATAAAGGAGCTTGTCAAGCAAGTTTGCATCAGGTACTTCAGCGTACAGAGCTTGTGCAATACTGAGCGGATCGTATTTCTTGTTCACTTCCAGCATGTCAGGACTGTAAAGACACCTTTTTAGAAGATGGGGGATGGGCATATTGGCAATGATGCGTTGCTCTTCCAGAGAAAAAGTCTCTCGATAAAGAAACCTTTTTATTTTATCAGATAATGTATTTTCTCCTGCACTCCAGGGCAACCTATCTATAAGCTGATTCAACTTGCTATTTCTGAGCATTCTTTTCCATGCCGGATCATGAAGTTCTCTGTAAAGCGCCATAGCATGGTGGCCAGACCCGCCAATCAGTTGATCCGGAAAGTCACCTGTTAAAACCACATCAACATATTCTTTGGCGAGCTTGGCTGCATAATAAGATGGGATGGCCGAAGTATCCGCAAAGGGTGTATCATGGTGCCATACGAGCTTTTCAAGTAATGATGGAAAGTCGTTGTCGAATTTTACTGTAATGGTGTGATGTTCTAAGCCAAAATGATCAGCCAGCATCTTTGCTTCGGCAATCTCACTGTACTGTTCTTCTTCAAAGCCGGCGGTAAAAACCTTGAAGGGAGACCGCTTCAACTTGTGCATGACCGCAACGACTCCGCTCGTGTCAAGTCCTCCGCTAAGAAATGCTCCGGCATCGGGATGTTTTTTCAAGCATCTTGAAACTGCGGTTTCAAAAACATCAAGAAATTTCTCCTTACAATAGTCCTCATGGTTATTCTGTTCATCCTGTCTATAAACAAATTTCCAATACGGCTTTTCAACAATATTACCGTCCTTACAGATGAGTATATGCCCGGGTTTAACTTGCTTGATGGAATCAAACATTGTATGCGGGTTGGGAACATACCCAGAGGAAAGGAAATAGTTCAATGCCCGCAGATTGATGCTTTTTTCATAAAAACCACTGGCAAGAATGGCTTTGATCTCTGAAGCAAATACCAGGGTATTCTCTGCTTTGGTATAAAAGAGAGGTTTGGATCCAACTCGGTCTCGGATTAGCAGCAACTCATTTAACTGGCCATCGTATATGGCGATGGCATACGAGCCGTCAATCCTATGAACAAATTTGGCACCATAAGTCCTATATAGGCAGAGTACCAATTCGCAGTCAGTTTGTGTGGTATTTTTTGATGGCCCATTGATTTTTGTATCAAAAATGTCACCAATTAACATACCCCAGATATCTTCAGCACGGTTAAAGGCAAATATCGCTGACAGATCGCTCAAATTGTCGGAGCAAACGCCAAACGCACACTTACCATGAGAAGTCTCTGTAGCGCAGGCAGCTCCTCTGTGTTTCATTATTGCGAGCATTCGATCAATTTTTTTAGAACTGATGCTTTTTTCTGATTCTTCCTGAAAAATTCCTGCAATAGCGCTCATAAAATGACTCTATCATCCAACCGCTTAATATTAAATAGAATGTTCATCAAGACGAAGAATCAATGCAGATTCGAGATATTCTTCCGCAGATTTTGCTGGCACTATATCTCTCCTTGAGTATTTATCTGAATCCTGGCCTTGAGATTTCTTCCGCACATTAGTCCATGGTTAAGCAAACTATATAATTTTTCTTTAGCCGATTTTCTGGCTATTCTTATCGTCAGTAGGTCTCTTGAACAGTTACCCCACATTCCTTTATAACCTGGTCCAGATGCACCTGTTTGTAAGAAGTCATATTCCTCATACCCTTCATTAATGGCTTCTTCAATGCAATAGCTATGCAGCAGCAGACCGAGGCGAACATGCTTGTTTTTATGAGGTATCAAGCCTGACTGGAAAAAGTGGATTCGTTTATTGAAAGCGAAGTTATAATTCACAGCAACTGTTTGGCCGTTTAGTTTTAGAAAACTCAATTTTAACCATCCCTTGTCAAACAGCATGGGGATGAGTCTTTGATGAAATGTTTTCCATTCATGGCTTGAAAATGCCCCGGCCTTTCCTTTGCTATTCCACCTATGTTGATGCAGTCTTCCCAAATCAGCAAATGTCTTAGGCAACTCACTTTCTTTCTTCACCAGATGATATGTGCCTTTTAGCTTGCCGAATTCATTCCTGCCTCGTTTTATCTTATAACGCAAACTACTGGATATTGACTTTATATATTCATCCCATGAATCCGGTAGCTTAATCAAAATGCTTGGTGTTCTACTAACAATACTGAGTTTCAGGCCATACTCTTGAGCAAACCTTTGCAAAAGTACCGGTGGCGCTGACTCAGTGGAAATGTTCTCAAGAATTATTTCATCCCAGCCAATGTGATTGCTCAAATATTCCAAAAAACCCTTTATGCAGCGCTTTTCGTTGCCTTTTTCAACAATAAAGTTAAGATAATCGGACACAACACCTCTGGCCTTCGTTTTACCGCTTCCCAAAAACCAAATTGTTTTGTATTTAAGATAGTTGAAGTAATACGTTCGTTTCCTTCCCACTGATAGTGGCGCTATTCCGACTAATTTACCGTCCTTATACCCACACAAAACTAATAACTTCCTCTCTTCACCATATACATCCCACCAGGTTTTCATCCATTCCCAACTTTGAGTGATACTCGGGTTGCAAGAATTTAAGATCAGTCGTTCCCATTCATCACGCAAGCTAAGAAGTTCTGAATATTGTCTGATTTCTATAACCACTTATTCGCCTCATTCTACCGGTTTTCTGAGTCTGTAATAAATTTCCTTCAAGGAATCCTTGATTCCGATTTTTCCGGCAATTTCTTTGGCATCAAAAAGTATAAATTTCATCATTCTTGAGATTACACCATTATGAAAGATATACATGCTATAAAGACAATCCAAACCGTTTGCCATTTTTAACTTGTAATTGTCTGATGCTCCCAATAGGTCGCAAATAGCGTATCCAGATTCGAATGCGTCCATGATTGAGTTTTTTCTAAGAATATGTCCGGGAGAGTATTTGCTTAGTTTTTCATCATATCCAGTCTTCAAAAGATTATAAGAGGTCTTGTATTTCAAACAGTAATCAAAAGCGACTCTTCTGCTGCCAAGCTTTAGAAATCTCAATGCAAACCATCCATTATGACTGGTTTGAAAAGCTAACTGCTCGTAGAATTTTCTGAAGCTCTCATTCTTTATTATGGAGCTGCCATTTTGTCCCTTCCATCCTCTATCTTCAATAATGAATGCCTCTTCCAGATCAGTTTTCGTTAATTTGGCACCTTCTATGACTTCACAGGACAGTTCATAAAAACGTTGAGTCTTTCTGATTGACTTTTCAATATTCTGTCTGAGAGACTTCGAAAAACACTCCTTGTAATACGTATTCCAATCGCCCCCGAGCAAAATACGAGGACTCTTCATAATGGGAACAATTGCTGTGTGGAATCGTTGCTGGATCATTAATGAGGGATGCTTCAAGATGAACAAGTCTTGGCTTATGTAGTCAACCTGAATCATATCCCATTGCACCATCCGCTGTAAAAGCGCCAACACCTTCGGAAGCAGGACACCGGCCCCCTTTCTAAAAATGAAGCTATACTTGGGCGTGTGGACATTTGTTATCGATTTCAGGACAAGACACCTTAGAAAACCGTATTTGACATACTCTCGGTATAGCGGTAGGATCCCCACAAGACCGCAAGAGTCGTAAACTAATACAATCGACATTTGTTTCTCTAGGTTAAAGGCTCTTATGAATGATGAAAACCACTCGTGCGTCATAAAGACAGAGTCAAAATCTGAACTCTCAAGCAATCGGTTCCAACTATCGTGAAGTCGGTCAAATCCCGTGAGATCGTTTACTATTGTAATTTTCATTGAATTAGTGAATCTGTCCAATTCGTAGAATCTCCTTTAAGTTTCGAGAGATATATCTTAATTCATCGTAATCCAGATCCTGATGGATAGGCATGAAAAAGAGTTGAGAGGAAAGCCGTTCATCAACCAAATTACCATGCCGTACGACATGCTTATGAATCTCCTCGCCGAAAGTGAATGTCTGGATGTTTCTCTTTTTCAATTCGAAAATTACATCGCGCTTGTTTTTGGCCAGCATTGGGAAGCCAAACACACATTCCGATCCGCCTGAATTCAAAAAAGCAGGCGGCTTCAGGCCATGACCGATGTATAACTCGTCGTAGAGATATTTGAAAGCTCGTTTCCTCTTTTCGTATATGGCTTCAAAGTTGGCTCTGCTCAGAATATAACGCGCTAAACACGAACAACGACTGTTTATGAGATTCATATCAAACTCAATAGGGATAGTGGAAACCAGTCTTCGTGTATGGTTTTGAATAGGTGCCGGCTTGAGAATATTTCTGCTCCTGTTAATATTATTGTCAATCATGAAATAGTAATGTTTTAACCTTTCATATTTAGAGGCATTGAGGTGTTGTTCAAATGTATTCTTGGCGACTTTTAATTCTCGCAGCAAAGGTAGGTTTTTTAGGATAGGAGATTTTGTGATCTTCGGATTGTTTATGCGCAGGAATGCGCCATCAATGAGGGGGAGGTATTTTCTCGGCGAAAAAATGCTAATATCACCAATCGTGCCTGCCTTTTGATGACGCAGAGGGATGACGTGTGCACAGTCCTCAATTAGAAATATATCCTTGGATAGCAAGTAATCCTTTATCTGTTCGATTTTTTTTTGAAATAAACCAAAATAATGAACCAAGAACACAGCTTTTGTATCAGTAGTAATAGCGTCTTGTATATCATTCACAGTTGTTTGCAAGTTTCCTCGAATCTTATAAAAATTGACTTTGCAACCATAGCGCAATACAGGCTCAACCATTGACAAACAGTGGTACGACGGAAGCAAGACCCTATCGTTTTTTTCTAAACCCGATAATGCTAAAGCTTGATAAAAGGCGTATCTTCCCTGGTATATTGGTTGGAGGTTCTTACAAAATATCTGGCCATTACGATTCGACCGGAAGAGCGCCAAATTTAGTCTTGGTTGCATCGAAATATTCATGTTTATTAATCTCGGTTTTTTCTTATAAATTGGCTTATTAAATAGATAAATCTTGAATATATGTCCTTATTGAAAATTATATAATTTTTGTGTTCTCTGTGATCTATGGTAAATTCCTTCTTCCATTGCTCCTCTTCTCCGCAAAAATCAAATTCGCAAAAGTCATTCTCAAAACAATATTGGAGCAAATGCAACCTCAAGACGATCCCCGGCGAAACCTTTTTGTAATTATCATCATAGCTTGTTTTCAGGGAGTAATACCTCTTGCGATGTAGCAGCCCCATGCTGTAACATATCGGTTTATCGTTAAAAAATAAAACAAAGAATATGAAATGAGAACCAAGATTTTTTATTAGTAATTTATAGAAAGTCATTTGATGGTCTTTATCAACTATTGCGGAACCCCTTTGGTGTTTCCAACTTCTACTTTCGACCGTTGTCATAATGTGTAGGATTTCATCATACTCTGATATTTGTTTTATAATTGTTCCGCCTTCTCTTCTTATGATATTTTGTTTGCGCTTGAAGTTGCCCCGGGCTTTTTTCTTTAAAGATTTTAGATACTCCTCCCAAGAAAGATTCTTGGTTCTTATGAATGGAGATACAGGCCCTTTTGAAACAATGTATTTATATCCGTTTGCAGACAAAAAAGACTTCAGCATTAGATCAGCAATGCCGCCGACCACAACAGATGGGATTTCCATAACGTTCCATTTTCTGAAGCCCGAGATACTTTTTAGTCCTTCAAAAAATGCAGACAGTATATCATGTGTCGGCTCATGGACAACCAAGTCATTGTGTAAACAGAACAAAGAAGCAACAGGACAAACAGTTGTGATTGGCAACTTCCTCATAGTCTTTTTTTTCAAGAAAACAGGAAAGATGCCCGATATATCATTCCCATTTTCCACTAATATGATATTCATATTCTTCTTTTTGAGATGGCTTTCCCAAAGAGCAATAGTCCACAGATATGATGCAGATACATCCAATTTCCCATGTTCAACCAAATAATCCCACTTTCTTTTTATGGACACTGCATCGTCATAGACGTCAATGACTCTCGTTCGCATCACCTGTATGTGCCTCCTTTGTATAGGGATTGCATTTTCTTGAGTTGTGAAAGGACAAAAACATTGATTTTTGATCGTTCATGCGTTTTCAGCCCAACAAGATAGAAAATCACAAGATATACTATTAAAGATATACCTGAAATTGAGATGAATCCAAACCATGTACTGGCGTCAATTGTATATTTCAGACATAGCAATAACACAATGTAGAACAAAAATACGATAGAAACTCGTAGTATAATCTCTTTATAAAAAAAACCAAATTTCATATTTATCAGTTTAAACACACGTTTTGGTATTAAAAGTATTCTTAGAAGAGCCAATGGTATTGCAGAACCTAAGGCAACGCCGATGATTCCCCAGTATTGAACCAAAATCACTGACAAAATAATATTCAGAACAGCTATGACCATATTAATGTGAGCAAGTACTTCATGCTTTGCTAAACCATATAGCACAAGAGTTACTCCATATTGTGAAAGGACAAAAAACTGTGAAGTCAATAGAATAAACAAAACCTGATAGGTCTTTTCATAGCCAGGCCCCATCCACAATCGAATAAATTCCTGCCCCATTATAGCCAAAACACAGAATATCGGAATAAGCACGAATAATATTAGCTTTGATCCTTCGATAACTATTTGATGGATTTCTGCGATAGCGTCATTTGCATGGGCAGAGCTGATAGCTGGTACAAATACTCCAGAAATAGATAGAATCAACTGCCTCGTATAAATTATGAGCGATGATGCTATCGCATAGAAAGTAATATGTGCAGGGTCTAGAAAAATGCCTATAATAATAATATCGGAGTAATATATTATTCTATCTGATATATTGGTTACAAAGCTCTTCCAGGAATATTGCCATAGCGTGTGTAGGTGTTTCCTGCTAATCTTGCCGATCGAATAATACAGTTGAGGGCAAATAGATCCACAGGACTTGAAATTCAGGAGATATCCCAGCAGATTTGAAACCAGCACAATAATACTGAGTGCAATAATGCCGTAACCGAGTCCCAATAGCAATAATATCAAAGCACTTCTCACTGAAAAAGCAATGAGCCCATTTCGCACCGAAATGTCATAGCGTTGAAATCCGGCTATGCTTCCTTGAAATATCATAAAGCTGAAAGTTAGAAATACATCGGCGCCAATAATAAACAATAATAGAAAAAAATTAATCTGCATTACTGTACCGACATTGAAAACATCTTCTATGAAGAAGGAAAACAGAACAGCTACTAACCAGCAAATCAGGCCAATAGTTGCAAACAATGTCAAGGCAGTGCTGCTCATTCCATTCAGTTCGCTATAATCCCCTTTGGCATGATATTCAGATACATATTTTACTATGGCTGTTCTCATACCGAAATCCAATAGGCCGAGATATCCTGTCAGACCAATCACCAACACCCAGATGCCGTAGAGTTCGTTACCCAATCTGTGTACGACAAACGGAGTAATGAAAAAAGTAACCGCAGCCGTGAAAACAAAACCGGTGCTATTTAAAAAACTGTTTTTTAGTATATTGGCTTTCATTGCTTAGATTAATCTTTCAGAATAACGTATGAATACTGTCATGAAATCATTGAAGGGGAATCTTTTGGACTACTTTCCCTTGTGAGTCAAACTTTACTAATTTGTTGCCATACTGCCACATAAACCCGGCTTTCTGCATAGCACTTGTAGCCCCAGCTTTATCGACACCTTCTGAAATGATAAAAATCTTCTTAAAACCTTTCCTTCTTAGCTCTCTTGCCACCGGACCGGAGGCACCTGGACCAGGTCACCTTCAATAAAGAGCCATAGGAGTATCTTTCTTGACTGTAAGCTTAACTCTATCAACAATATCTACAGGTATGTTGATAGCACCCGAACAGTGTTGACTTTTAAAACGGCCTGCTCTGTGGGTATCTACGATAAGCAATTTTCCTTGCTGAAATAGAGCATAGGCTTTTCTTGCAGTTATTTTCGGAATGTCAACATACTTCAGGGCCAGTCTTCTTCTCTGTTCTTCTGCTGTTTCAGCCAAGCATAGAGATGAAAAAAGAACCACTATCAAGCCGATAATGACTATCATATGCTTAGTACTCATATCCTCATACCTCCTCAGTCCTTGTTTCTTTCTCGTTGTTCCGCTAACTCTCTGGCAGTCCTAAAACTTGCCCCGCAACCGTAAAAAAGTATTCTTTTATCGTGGGGATTGCCGATTTGGGAAATGGAATAGGTATGCAGGTTGTATAGTACATTTTTGCACAAAAGGGGTGCCATAAAATGTTGCTTCCTTGCTTTTCCCCTGTACCTGCTGGTCGAAATGGGTCTGTTCGATCTTTTTACGCTTCATGTTCCACCAATCCTTCCCTGTTCTGTTCTTTGATCCGCCGCATAATACAACCTTGCACAGGTGTTCTCAGTTTGTTGTCATTCGATCCAGGGTTTAAGCACTTTCCTAAGTTCTCTGTAGCCATCTTTGTTAGGATGAACTCCATCTGTACTAAATTCCTTTCGCATATACCCATCAGAACCAACAAATTTACTGAAGATGTCCAGGTATGTACATCCGTGCTTGAATGCTATTTCCTTGATACGCTGATTCAGTTGCGGTATCTTTATTGCAAAGGCATGATATTTTGAACTGACAGGCAGCAAACTCATCACATAAACCTCATCTGCCTTCAAGATTTTTAGTATCTTTTCATAGTTTTCTAAGATCTCCCCATCAGTTCTGTATTTCAAATCATTATACCCAATCAAAATAAAGCATTTTGCGACATCAAGGTTATTGCAATTTGCTTCGACCCGCTGGAGCACACCACAGGTTGTATCAGAGAAGATTCCTCTGTTTAATAGTTTCTTGTGTGGGAAATATTCGTTTACTTTGAAGCGAGCCGTAATGCTGTCTCCCAGAAAAACGATATACTTAGAACCTCGATGAGCACTATTAAGGTATTCGTATTCAGCCCTGTAGTCCTTGTATAGTGAATGAGTCAAAATAGGATCTATAGGTTTCTCAATGACTTTCTTAAGATAGAAGGATAGACCCACTCCCCGTCTAATAAAGAAATAATATGTGTTAAAACCTAATAGCACCGCGAGGAACAATATCAGCAGTGAATTGCCCCACCTGCGCATGACACCTTTCATTTTATAGATACCCGTTGCAATGCTTTGGCAAATTTATTTAAGGCGATTGAAAGCATATAAACTGTTGTCAGATAAACGAAGAATGGGAAAATAACATTTTCTCCGCTCATGAAAAAGTTGTATTTAATTAGCAGGAGTCCGTGTAAAAGAAACAATTCGTAAGAAATAATTCCGGTGAAGGATAAAAATCGGCTTATTAAATTGACCCGTCCCCAGTACCACATGAGGATTATGACAGACAGGCTGAACAGTATGCTTGTGCCTTCATATATAAATAGAAAGACTAAATATGGCAAGGAAGCTTTTAAGATACCAAAAAAGTAGAGTTTGCAAAGTATTACCATAATTAGTCCTGTAACGGCAGCCATTACGGATATCGCGTGATGGGCTTGTAAGCTATCACGTATGGATTCATAATTGTATCCTATAAAACATCCTGTAGCGAACGAGTATATCTGGTACCATCCAAAGTGCATGATATAATAGTTAAGGGGAAAGAGTAGCAATGAAATAGCAAATATCAATAAGATGGAATAGTTCCTGGACTGTAATTTTGTTGACAGATAGAAGATGATATACCAAAAAAGAATAAACGTGATATACCACCTGGCGTAATCAAGGTGTTTTGTTGTTTGACTCAGGTTTACACCCACAGTTGTTAGCAGTATATCAAAAGACGAATAAGTTCGATTTAACAACAGGTAATCCAAGCCAATAATAAACACAGTGGCAATCCAATATGGGTAGTAAACCCTATTGATTCGCTTGGATAAAAACTGCTTTAGGGAATATGGTGATACAAGATGGGACCTGGTTAGACCATATCCCGATAGAATAAGGAACAAGGATACACCCTCTGCGCTAAAAACCAAAGCAGGCTTTTGCGACGACACATGGACCCATAAGTGTCCGACAATGATCAGTAATATAGCTATGCCTTTGGCTTGGTTGGAATGAGCAACATCCCCAAAAGTTGTCCGTCTTCTCTTTAATGAAAGAATGACGATAATGAATAGGATTATCAAAATGGCAAGGTTCGTAAGATCGGGTTGATTAACAAGTAGTTTATCGACCTCAAAATTGTTGATTTTGACTAAAGACATATAATCAATGAGTGGAAAACATTAATATAAGGCAATGTTTGGAATTTCTGAATCTGAAGTTACAGTAACGAAAATTCCCAGGGCACAGGGCGGTTGAGTTCAAAGAGATTGACCCTGTGAGTGTTTGGTTCTGTTTCAGTTGTGACCGCACATTTGAATTCGAAATCCAGCAGGATCGGAAATAGTGCAGAGCTATATTGTGATTTTTTGCCAAACGGATAGGCAAAGCTGGTAACGGATTTTCCTATTTTCTCCTCAATCGTTCTTTTCGATTCACGAATTTCCCTTTCAGCCATTTCCAAAGACGTTCGGCTCAGTATGGGATGGCTCACGGTGTGTGTTCCAAAGGAAATTCCATTTTCTGCCATCTCCTTGATTTGATCCCAGGTAAGCATTAAATTATTAAGTCCATTGAATTCGTTAACTCCAAGCTGTTCGCACAATCTATCAAGAAGTGGAAGCCTATCGTTGTCAGGACAATTTTTCAGATGCACCATTGCTCTATCAGAAGCTACAAATTTTTCGTCTTTTGTATGCATGGGGTGAGAGATGATAGCGCCGTTGTGAGACAAGTGGATATGAGTTTTAGCTGTTTGCATGAAAATGTATCGCAATTTTATAAACCAGGGAGCCGTTCCGCTGTTGATGTAGCCGGTTGTCAAAAAAATAGTAGCAGGTACGTTATATTTTTTAAGAATCGGATAGGCAATTTCATAATTATCCCGAAATCCATCGTCAAAGGTAATAGCAACGCAACGGCGAAGGGATCTCTTGTTTTTTATTCGTTCAACGATTTCGTTCAGGGATATGATTTTATAATTCTTGGCAAAATGGACGATCTGCTTTTCAAAATCACGGGTTGACGTTTCCGGGTAGAACCCGTTGGTTTTATCCACTATCATGTGATAGGGGATGATGTAGAATCTATTCTGTAGAGAGGTTAGCTTGTAGAACCTGGCTTTAAATAGAAGCTGTTTGATTAAAGGTTTTAGAGAATTCATTTATACGATTACCGCCAAGAACGCCAAGGGGCGACAAGAAAAAAAACTTTAAATAAATCTTTGCGTTTTAAAATTTCAGACCTCGTTCTGTTTTGTTAAGACTACTAAGATCCAGCCTCTTCTTAATGTAATGTTTCACACCACTCATAATACTAAAGACAAAAAAAGAGTATGCAGCAAAGAATTCAAAAATTTCATCATCCATCTGGGTATAATATTTTTGAGCATAAAAACTAAATGGATGGAAACTCATGTAATTATCTCTGAGGATACACTAAAAGGTCTTTAATTAAATTTACGGCTGCCACCGACTCATAAAAATCTCGGCGTTTATTCTGTCCTTTTCGTTTTATAATTAAAGGAATTCTCGACCACTTATCTTTCTCTGTCTTGCTTCGGAAATTATGATCAGACATAAGTATGATTGTCGAATTATCAAATTTATTCCTTGATTTCATCTCCTTCAGGTATTTTCCGACCATCCAGTCAACATATTTGAGTTGGTTTATATAATTTTCATCAGTCTCTAAGAAAGGATCAAACGCAGGATTAAATCCCCCGATATCATAGACAAAGGGATTATGCGGAATCGGAAAGTGTAAAAAGATAAAAGAAGGCTCAGTTCTGGAAAGGGCTGTAAATCCTAGATTAAAAATATTTTCCACATTTTTTTTATGGAAAACAGCATACATTGGCTTTTTAAAGAAGCCAAAGGGGTAATTCTGCGGCCAAGTAAAGATTGTAGTTAATATTGGGTTTAATATAGAGAATTTTTCACTTAGACTTGAGTAGTTGTACATACCGAAAGAGATGCAATCATCTGCAATATTTCCGACAATCTTCTCATATTGAAGATACCAACCGAATAAAGCTGTATAGTATCCCTTATGCGTAGCCATTGAAAATAAATTGTCAGGATAAAGTCTGAGAGGGATTAATTCGTTTTGTTCATTCACTGAAAATATATCATTACCCACTGTCTTAATTTCCAACTTATTTTTACCCAGCAACAGGGCAGGAATTGAAGACAGGGTGCCACCACCCGGTGAATCGGCAGAGTGGAAATTATCGGATGAGGATGCAAATGCACTGATGTTTGGGTAGATTTCTCTTATTAAATTATTATCATAAAGGTATTCATAAGACATTTCATCAAACAATAGTATGTAAATATTATCTGTTGGCGTATTTTTTCCAGGGTTCGATGAAAAAACAGGCTTGTCAGTCAATAATTCTATCCCCGGCTGCTCGCAAAAACCGAAGTTTATGACGGTATATAAAGATAGCAGAGACAGCGGGGAAAGAACGATCAGTGCAATAGTATAAAGTGATTGAATTTTCTTTCGCCAACTATCCATTTTCGGATGAACGAGGATAACCATCGTAAAAAGGAAAATTACCAAAATGAAACCATAGGAAAATCGGTTTTGGAACAACCAAATTAGCTCTTTTTTCAAACCAATCTGCCTGCATATATGAATTCCCATGGAAATGAAAGGCAAAATGGAAACTGCAAATATGATAGAAAGCCCACTACGACTACTTAATTTTTCAAAAGAAAACCATAATACAAAAGAAAGCAGTATCGCAATTCCCAACCAAGACAGGAGGAATTCATAAGTATGTATTGCTCTCCAATGCATATAAAAAGGAGAATCATTGAGGGAGGCTGTCAGAGGATAAAAGAACATACTGCTTAACGCCAGTCCAAAGCAAAAATAGTGAAATATTCGCTTATTCATCATCTCTTTTCCATCAAATAAAGTACCCGATGAGAGCCTTCAATTTTTGCCATCTCTTTAATGTCGAAATAAGTTTTGAAAGCTTTTTCAAATGAATCTTGGTGATAAGTTGAAAAAATATCTTCACGAGTAGTTAAAAGCCGTTGAACCTGGGAGTCTTCTTTAGGAACAAATTCGATAATAATGTTATTACCTAACGTAGCAAAATATTTGGCGATATGGATAAATGGCAGATTATTGGAGATAGCAAGATGATGAATCAGTGCAAGAGCCAAAAGCATATCCGCAGGGCCACGTTCCATTAAGGAAGAACGCTCTTCATGTGCCCACCCGAGACCAGGACTGGGATTAGTTAAATCTAAGAGCAAAGGAAGTATGCAGGTATCCTTGTTCCTGATAGAATTTTGGTAGTTCTTTTCAACAGCGACCGGATCTATGTCAAAGGAGATGGTCTGAATTCCTCTTTCACTTGCCAGCCTGCTAAATTCTCCGGTGTTTGCTCCCATATCAAAAACCAGCCCCGGATGCGCCATTTCCAAGTATTCATCAATCAACCTCTTCTTATGGTCAAAGGCCGCTTCTGAATAATTAGTATCATCATAATAATCTCCCCACTCAGTATCCGGCGTTTGCCACTCCAGCCTTTTAATTCCTGACTCCAAACTGTCAATAATTCCCAATATCCCAAGGCGGCTGATTTTTTTTGTTTTAGAATCAGATGTTTTATCAGCAAAGGATCGCTGATATTTGGCGTGAAGATGGATGTGGGAATACAGAGAAAGACTAAAGCAGGATCGTAATGGAAGTTGTGAACTGGCAAAATCCAGAGGAATCCCATCCAAATAGACTCTTAAAAGTTGGCCAAAGCGAATATCTCGATATTTCATCAGCGATAAAGGAGCAAGAAAATGCTGACAAAACTGTCTGTAAGCTATCCAAGGGCTTCCTGCCCTGTACCGATCAAAAGAAAGGGTATCTATCAATACCGGCTTCCCATTCCAAAATTGAATATTATAGGCACTGGCATCTTTCAAAGCCATTTCAAATTCCAGTGCTTTACGCTGAATTCGGAGCGTCAGCAAAGCAGCGTCTTTAAGCTGGCCAAAACACCATTCATAAGGATAGGATATAAATGATAAGGGCTCAGGTTTAATCACTTTATAGGCTTCAGGTGACTCAACCTTCATATAAGGCGATTCTATATGAGGGATGATAAGATTCTGTCCCGCCAAAGTCTCATATAGCCCGGAACCCATCAAGTAGTCATAATTTTTCCGATAGCATTGGTTGATTTGGCGAAAAACAACACTATCTTCTATAAAAATAAACCCACTTGGATCCCTGAAAGATGCAGGATGCCTTAAAGTCTTCATTTCTGTTTGTTTTCCTCGGAACCCTTTGAAAAGAATTTTGAAAAATAGAGTTTTATTTTTTGCCAATATATTTTAACTGCATAAAGCCCTCCCAAAAATACAGCTATAAGCATTTGGATAATATAACTTCCTGTGCCCGGATCCAGGTAGGCATAGGCATTTACCGGCAAAGACAATAATAAAAACATAAAAAAATAGCGCATTATCTTCCTCCTTTTAATCTTCTCATTCGCTTAAAAAATATCACTGCTGTCCGGTTAAAATTTTCGAAACACAGATTAACTAATTTTTCCAGATCCACTAAATTTGTTCTGGAACTCTGTGCTAATCAAACCCTGTTTTAGCAAAAATTGAAGCTCCCCGCAGCAATCTGCGGGGAATGCGCTCGTTTTTGCGGTTCAATCACCTCATCCACACATTGCTGCAAACCGAGTTTGTCTGTCTCAATAATAAGTGAGGGATATTCAGGTTTTTCATAGGGCAAAGCAGGCCTCCGCCATGCCCATTTAAAAACCGTCGATCAGCAATGGAAACAGATGATGGAGAAGGAAAAATATTATGCATAAGGGGGCACTTTCGTTCATTAGTTCCCGCCGTTTCTGTTTTTATTAGACAGGATTTACGGGATTAGCAGGATATTAATTAGCCGCAGACGGACGCAGACATAAAAAGCTCATAGCTGATAGCTCATTGGTTAAAAGCTGGGAAGCTTGGAGGATTGAAAGCCAGGAAGCCAGGAAGCTTGGAAGCTTGGAAGGTTGGAAGCTTGTAAGCTTGAAGAAGCTCATAGGTCATAGGTGAAAGAACAAAGCTCAAAGCTGGGAGCTGAGAGCAAAGAGAACGAAGCTGAGAGAAAGTAGCTGGCAGAGAAAAAACTATCGTGCCCTTTGGGCAAAATTCCTTTATTCGCGAAAGCGGAAGTCTCGGGTGTCACATGCTTGATTAGCTCATCAAGCATGTGGATCAGAACTTCTTAGGTAACCCTGCTTGTTTGAGGACAGCGTTGGCCGTATGTCGGGACTTAATTGAATTATCAACCACAAATCTGATGCCGGTTATCGGGCTAAACCAGATCTCGTGATCCCCCTTGCCTTGACGTTCGAAAGAGCATTCCGCATCTCGCAAAAGTTGTTTTAACTTCGGTGTGAAAGAGGGCATCAGTAACTCGTGCGTTGCGCGATCTCAAAGCGGCGGGTTAGGAGCTCGAACGGCACCTCCCGTTCCCCTTCCGCTTCATTAACATCAAGAAGTTCCGGAATCATTACTTTCAGCTTTTCGATTAGGCCCTCTAAATTATCCTCTTCAGTGGCTAAACCTGGCACATCGTCACTGGTGGCCACCCAGACACGTGCAACTTCGTCCCACTCGGCACGCACAAACAACGGTTTTTCGTACATATCTTTACCTCCGTGAGGATTCGGAATAAATATTTTATGTTTTCATTTTTAATAACTTACCCTATGCCTAGGCATTTGTCAATTATCGAAGTCGGGTAGAGAACATTGCATAACTCAAAATTTTGTTTACGATTTTATTTTTCCAGATCCACTAAATTTGTGCTGGAACTCTGTGCTAATCAAGCCCTGTTTTAGCAAAAACTCAATCACCTCATCCACACATTGCTGCAAACCGAGTTTGTCTGTCTCAATAATAAGTGAGGGATGTTCAGGTTTCTCATAGGACAAAGCAGACCTCCACCATGCCCATTTAAAAGCCGTCGATCAGCAATGGAAACAGATGATGGAGAAGGAAAAATATTATGCATAAGGGGGCACTTTCGTTCATTAGTTCCCGCCGTTTCTGTTTTTATTAGACCCCAGTACGATAGTAAACTACCTACGGGGGCAGGCAGGATTTTAAGGATATTAATTAGCCGCAGACAGGCGCGGACTAACGCGGACATTTTAATCTGTCGACTTGACAGATAAAAAACTATCATGCCCTTTGGGCAAAATTCCTTTTTTCTTTTGACAGGATTTTCAGGATTAGCAGGATATTAATTAGCCGCCCCAGAGGGAATAGCTCATAGCTCATAGCTGATAGGTGATAGGTGATAGGTTAAATTCGCTTTGCCTTGGTTAAATATGCCATGCTGTCATTAACATGAATTTAAACTTGGCAAGCTGTCACTATCGTGTCTCGGTGAAATGGTCTACGTCCCAGTTAAATGGCCTTTTTGGATGTTCATACACTCCGAGTAAGGTCTGATAGAGGTCATCATATCCGTAATTGATCTTCGAACCATTGGAACAAGCGATCGCTGATACGAAATAAACCCGAAGCCAATTCCTGAGCAGCAGCTCTCGCTTCTTCCTTTGAGACCAGGCCAGTTCGATACGCGATTAAGAGAAGACCTAACGTGCCTTTTACTTTCAATCCCAGCCCTTTAGCTACCCTTCGAGCGAGTTTTTCATCTATCAAAACCCAATCCGTCTTGACCTCGCGAGCGAGTAAGATCACATCCATTTCGCCGGTATCAAGCCCTAAAAGTTCGGGAGGCAACGGGAATGACTCGGCTGGTTCTTTAACTATAATCCAATCTGCTTTGGCCATTTCTTGCGAACCCGGACGATTCCCACCCTTCAGAACAACCTCTTCGTAAACAGATGAAGGAACAAATATCTCATCAAAAAGGGCTTTCAAGACGAACAGATGGTTTAGCATAGAAAGAGCAATTAGCGGGGTGCTATTGACTACTGCCTTCATTGGTCTTGAATCCGTCTGTGCCATTCACTGCCTACCTCGCCTTCCTGATTCAGCTCTTCGTCTGGGTAGTCGAGTACGGAAAATCCGTTATCCGAAAGAAGCCGGTAGAACTCCCAGCGGTCGCAACCAAGAACTTTGGCGCCTAATCCTCCAGAGATGCGACCCGCCTCATATAATTTGCCCAACGTGAAGATAAGAACCTTTTTACGAAAGCTCTCTGGGTCTTCTCTCAAGGCGAGCAGAAGTTCCTCAGGGAAAAGTACTTCCACATTCATCTCAAGGCCTCCCGTTTTCTAAGAGTTGATCGAACTGATAGATTATAGAAATTTCTTCGTAAAATGTTTGAGCGATCAAGATCCGCTAATAAATAAATTATAAACCAGAT
Organism: Desulfobacterales bacterium; assembly: GCA_030610995.1. Taxonomy (GTDB): domain Bacteria; phylum Desulfobacterota; class Desulfobacteria; order Desulfobacterales; family ETH-SRB1; genus Desulfaltia. Next base: position 2,478 of record JAUWQO010000014.1, on the reverse strand, counting down.
AGTCTCAGATAGCAAGGCATACGTTGCCAACGTCACAGTATGAATTTTGCAGACATCCTAACATAAAACATTGCGTCAAACGATATCCAATATTTTCAGCAATCCTAATTTTGAAGAATTACATCCCCCAAATGCCCTTCAAAGGGGGAATTTAACGAAAGGATTTTCAGGATATTAATTAGCCGCAGACGAACGCAGACGATATAAGGTTCAGAGATCAGAAGTCTGAGGCAGACACCTTCCTTGAACTTAAGCGAAGGATGAACCGCCAAGACGCCGAGGACGCTAAGGGTTTTTTTATATCTCTTTTCAAACAGCCCTCCATGGTGAGATTGAAGGGGCATCTATTCTTTTTAATGTTGGTTTAGAGATCTGCATCCATAATTAAGTAAATAACTTGCCAGGGCAACAGCATAACCTACCCCTGGATAGAGGGTTAAGCCTTCTGGTTTAATGTCTTTAAGGTGCAAGCGCTTTAGCGTATATGTCTTGATAAACCGAGGTCGTTTTTTCCCATGTGTGGTGTTCGCGTACCCAAGCAGGGCCTTGGGATTCCAGATTTTTACGCAGGGAATCATCGTCTAATAGACGTTTGAGAGCATTTGCCAGGGCCATTTCATTGCCGGCAGAAAATAGAAGACCTGTTTTGTTATGCTGGATCAGTTCTTTGTGGCCACCTACATCGCTCGCCACCAGAGCTTTACCCATGGCCATTGCCTCCAGCGGCTTTAGTGGTGTCACCAGTTCAGTAAGACACATGGAATAACGGGGATATGCCAGAATATCGACTAAAGTGTATACTCCGGGGATGCGGTCATGTGGTATCCTGCCGGGCATAATAACCTTGTCTTCGAGATGCAGATTTTTTATTTGTGCTTTCAGCTCATTTTCCATTTCGCCTCCACCAACCAACAGCAAAGTTAGGCTGGGAGGCTTGGAGGCCCCAGTACCATCTGCCGGAGCTACGGGGTAAACTGGGAGGCTGGTAGGCTTGGAGGTCAGGTGCGAGAAGGCGTTGATGAGCAGATCAAGGCCCTCATATCGGTAAAATGACCCGATAAAACCTATAACTGTTTTTCCTTTAAGGTTCCATGCTTTCTGATACTCTGCATCCGGCTTACAGGATTTAAAGTTGTCCGGATTGATGCCATTGTATACGACAGAAATCTTTTCAGCCGCAATGTCTCTTTTGGTAAGGTCATTTTTGAGGCCATTGCAAAGAACGACAACCTGGTCTGCCTTCCTACACACCCACGTTTCGATTGATCTGACAAGCTTGTATTTGCAGGAGTCCTGCGTATACGTTCCCTGATCGACACCGGCGTCTTCCCAAAAGGCACGGATTTCATAAACTACCGGGATTCCGAGTTTACGTCCCACCCAAAGAGCAGGAACAGCGTTGAGTACTGGTGAGTGGGCGTGCAGTATATCGGGCCTTTCACGTTCGGCCACTTCACGAATGCGTTTGGCAAGTGCGGTCATGAGCCGAAGTTCTGCTTCAAATGGAATACCGTTGTGAGAGATTGCGCCTGTTCGATAGTAATGAAATCCACCAACTTGCTCATCCTTTGCCCAACGCCCTTTCCAGCTCCCTTCGTGCTTTGGGGATGTAACAATTACGGGCTCCCAGCCTCTATCGCGTTGGGCCTGAAAGATATTCTGGCTACGAAAACTATAACCATCGTGAAGTGGAAGGCTATGGTCAAGAATATGAAGAATCTTTAAGCTGGGAAGCGATGAGGCTGGGAAGCTTGAAGGCTTGGAAGCTTGAAGGCTGGGAGGCTGGGAGGCTGGGAGGCCAAAATGCTTATCTGTTTCGTACTGTTTCATAGAACCTCCAAAGTTGTCTCCCTAAACGTTCATAACCATCTCTTACTTCATTATAATCTTCATCAGTCAAGTAGCCTAAACGGTGTGCAAAATATAGCAGATACTTTGTTTCAGCCATTGAACCCAGGCTGATATTTACAAAATGAGCAAGCTCTTTATCCCCTTTTCGTGAATAACCTTCTACGATGTTAGTTGGGATAGACAAAGCCGCCCTTCGGAGCTGTGAAGTGAGTCCATATAATTCTTCTTTAGGAAACTTACGTGTGATTAAATAAGTCTTGTAAGCAAGCTCATCTGCTAACTTCCATACATCGAGTCTCTTCCAACGATCCTCACTCATTTCTCCCAGCCTCCCGGCATCATAGCCTCCCAGCTTTCCAGCCTCCTATCTTCCTGGCCTCCCAGCTATTGTTTGTCCCATTAGTTCTTCAAATTTTTTCATGTTTTGCTGCCAGTTATAATTTGATTTCACAAATTGCCTTGCGTTTGTCCCTAAATTAATTCTTACAACTTACATTTCGCTCTTTGAAAAAATATTTTTTGAATATAATCGCAAAATGTACTGATAAATCAATTAGGTATATTTGAATTGCCACCAATTATCCTGAAGATTTTTGTACACCGAGACAGGGACTTCTAATAGCCGAT
>JAUWQO010000196.1 GCA_030610995.1 Desulfobacterales bacterium | reverse complement strand
GGCAAGGTTTAAAGCAGTACAATGAAACCGAAGAATATTTAACAATTTTTGACTTTTTGTTGTAATGTCAGCTAACGAATCATGAACAAGATATTGTGGTCCGCCAGTTTGATTCGAGTGCCTTTATTAAGGCATGCATGGTTGGGATATCTGTTTGATATCAAACGCTTTATGTCGTCAGTGATATATAGCAGATGAACGAAACCGCTACGCGGCAGTCTAATCCTGCGCCTCTTGGCCATCCTTTAGACCCCCCCATTTTAAATACAACCCTTTCCGTTTTCCCATCCGTTTTGATCATATAGAATACCTCTGATTTTTTAACATTAACCCTTAAATCAAGGAGGTATTTTATGACTGAATTGCGTGAAAAAATGATCAGAGAGATGGAACTGCGGAATTTATCTGAAAACACCCAGAGGTCTTATTTACAGACGGTATACGGACTGGCAAAGCATTATATGCAACCGCCGGATGAAATGACCAAACAAATGATTGAGGATTATCTGCTCCATCTAAAGAAAGAAAAGAAAAATGCGCTGACAACTGTAGGTAGCGTCATTACCGGTTTGAGATTTTTCTACAACCATGTTGTTGCCGATGAACAATTATCCCCCAGCTGTTCATTTGCAAAAACCCCCAGCAAGCTCCCAACGGTCTTAAGTCAACAAGAGATCTGGAGCATTATTAAGGCAACAAACAATTTAAAGCACCGGCTTTTGCTGATGACAATCTATAGCGCCGGGCTTAGGGCAAGTGAGGTGCTTATTCTAAAAGACAAGCATATCGACAGTAAACGGATGCTCATAAAGGTTACTGGCAAAGGTGGCAAACAGCGCTATACCCTTCTTTCCAAAAGGCTTTTACCGGAGCTGCGCGAATATTATAAGAGTTATCGCCCTAAGATTTTACTCTTTCCATCACAGCGGAAGGGAAAACCGCTTACTTATGAAACGATCCGTTTGGTCTATGAAAAGGCCAGGAAAAAAGCCGGCGTCAACAGGGGGGCCGGCGTACACACCCTGCGTCATTCCTTCGCCACCCATCTGTTGGAAGCCGGCTATGACATTCGTAAGATTCAGGTGCTTATGGGCCACTCACGGCTTACCACAACCAAATCATTCGAGTGTAACCTTTTTCCGTTGGTCATTTTATGCAACTTTTTTCATGAAGTACTCATCGGGATACCCCAGCTTTGGCAATACGTTGTCATATAATCGCTTCCTCTCCTGCATCCTATGTGCGTCCCAATAAGCATCCCAATCGTTACTGGTATAAACAGATCTTAAAAGCAAAGTCGATTCTGCTCCTTTTATTGACCACCGACGACCTGTTCCTTCCATTCGTTTCTTGACTGTATGACCACAAGTAGATTCTACAACTCCGCTGCCAATGGGATATCCTGCTGCCAAATACTCATCATAACGCATCCATTTCCGATGGTTTTCAAAATAGGTTATTGTTTCTCGGAGGGCCTTGAGCTGACTTGCTCTCAGCTTTCGTTTGCTTATGACCTGTTTCAGGCCTCCAATTACCCTGCCTACTCGACCTTGCAATATGGCCAGTAGGTGCTCATAAACCCACTTTTTGGCTTCAGGGGTTTTCTCACCATGTAAAGCATTGCCAACTTTCCACAGATATTCTGTCACGTGTATGATATCAAGAATACCAACCCACTTCACTCCCAATAACAACGAGGCCAATAAGGTCCATAAACATAATGCTCCGTCCATCACTGCTACCAGAGGCCGTTGGGTATCTGGATCTCTACTCTTAGCATCCCTTATAATCTCTTCCATTACTTTTTGCTTGGGTCGTTCTAAGCTGGCTATTCGACGAATATTATTTGCCCGTATCTGGGGTGACTTAACTCCTTGTTCTTCATCAGCTTCTCTCTTTTTCCTGGCTTCTTCCGGGTATACCAGATTTTCCGCAACCTCTTCGGGTGTGCGCACCTTTGGATCAATCGTATAACTTACACCCACAATCGCTTCTTTTTTCCTTTGACGTTTTTCTCCTTTTCCTAACCGAGCCTTGAGCTTGGCTGCTTCGCTCTTAATTACCGGAACACCTTTGCCGTCAAAACCTATAACCTGCAGCTCTCCTTCACTATCAGGTGTCGGCAATTCCTTGTTTTGGTAAAATTCATCGTAACTATTTGCAGATTCCCGGTTTACAACTTCAAAACGGCTCGGGCTTATTCCCAATTTCAATATCTTGTCCAAAGTAACTGATGCTTCTCCAAATGAGTCCCGAATACTTAAAAGATCCATCCATTCTTGAAGAAGATAGGAGTAAGTCCTCTCCGGAAGATTCGCCTGTGCATCTAGCGGCATCACTCCATCAAGACCATTAGCACGATAGCATGTGCGAGGAACTGCAAGTTTGCCAAAAACTGAAAAGTAGTTCTTCCAAAGCAACCTTTTCTCCTTCTTCAAGACTGTTCCATCTTCTAATTCCAAAACATCACCTACATCTCCTGTACCTTTCTCAGCAAAATAGCCTTTCATGGCCGCCAGACCAATGCGCATGACTCGTTCAAAGATGGCCTCCTCCATAGAATATGCATCCATCTGCTCGGCATTATTCTTAACAAATTCAAAAAGTTGGTTGACTCCCAATTTTCCTTCAAGTATGTTTTGTTCTATTGAATATGGTGGCATTCTTCCCTCCAAGTGGATTAAATTGCTTTTTTCCACCAATACCTTAGAAAATTAGGGTAAGAATGTCTACCATTATTTGTTTTGTAGTTTTTTCAGCCGGTTATCCTTCTGTTCAGCCTCAACGAAAAAAGGCCACACTCAAATCAATTTTGCCATGAATGAACTGATGTCTGAGAAGGTGAATATAACTTTGCGAATATCCGAATCGCTCAGCGATAATTTTAGCCGGCAGGCGCTCTACAAAGGAAGCCCGTAAGGTTTCGTAGCGTCGCTGCCAATCATGTAAAGGGTAAAGGAAGTACTTGTCATCACGCATGCCATTCTTATATAATATGTCGTTTATAATGTCAATACAAAATATATTAAAACATATTTTTCTTAGAATGAGGCGTAAGCGCTCAATATCTCTGATTGCATATATCATGTTGATATATTAGCTAAAACTGTCATTGATGCAATATATAATGGCTCAAAATCTCATTTTAGGCAATGTGTTTTAACATTGGCAACGGTAGTATTTAACCGTCGTGCTATATAAGATATTTTGCCGATCAGATTAAATGGCAATAATATAACTACCTGATTTTATAATATTTATATGACCAACACTAAAAATATCGTGCGTTTATAACTATTGAAAATTATTGCTGCGAAAATCGGTGTTAATAGAATATCCATATCTTTTAACAGCGTCGTTTACAAATGTTATCTTTCCTCAGGTGTCGAGTCTATAAATTATGTCGGGAACGGTCTCCAATATTGAACTAAGTCTCTGTTCATTTGCTCCCTGTTCTCTTCCCATAATTAAACCTCCAACTGAATTTAGGGCTTGCGCAGAAATAACTTCACATTTTGCATCCCATCTTCAGCCCATCTTTGCCTGTCGTATTAGAACACTGTGCCCCATTTCAATTTTTCGCAGCAAGCCTTTGCATGGATGCCTCTACCCACTTCATAGTTAGATCGACATACTTCTTGTGTCTTTCCCCGTCAATTTCTTCAAGAAAATTCTTTTTTTGTGTTCTAATCTTTTCCAAAAGGCTCAGGTCTTTTTCCCCCCCCATTCTTCCCAACCCTCGACTCACTATTCTCAGAAGTTGCAGAAGGTTCGGGAAGAAGCGCTTGCTTTTTTTAAGCAGATAGATCTTTCCTTTCGGATCTCCGTATACCTGGGCTGCACTTCTTATCAAAGCACGGGCCGTGTTTCCCCCTATTAGAGAGAGGAATATGTAAACTTCTCTTTCGAGAAAGAACATGTT
>JAUWQO010000195.1 GCA_030610995.1 Desulfobacterales bacterium | reverse complement strand
GATTGATGATTGTCGATTTGCCTGCCCGCCATCGCACTCGCTATAACCAGATATGCGAAATTCAAACGCTTGTGCTCAGGCGAGGCGGGCGGGTGGAATCGCTTCGCTCTGTCTTTTTGTTATAAAATTAATAGAATACCTTCAATCTTCAATCTTCAATATCAGGCTGCCTCTTTTTGCTCCTTTATTGCCTGCAAAACATTTAACAACCTCTTTGGCATGTCGTTTAATGCTCTTGCAAACGCAGATGGAACACCGATCATAACTGAAAGCAGGTTACCCAAAAGCACCTCCCGCGAAGGCAGAACTGACAGCTTCTTGATTGCACTAAGGTCAAGTATATTGCCGTTCATTATGCCGACTTTAATCTCAAGCGCTTCGTGGTCGTTTGCAAACTCAGCCAATATCTTAGCTGGAGCTACAGGATCATCGCAACTTAAGGCAACAGCGCTTGGGCCCTTAAAACTATCTTTTATCAATGAAACATCCGTCTCTTCAGAAGCTCTAACAAGAAGAGTGTTTTTGACCACCTTATATTCAACCCCTGATTCCTTAAGCTTTCTGCGCAACTCATTAATTTTTTCAACATCAAGGCCCTTGTAATCTGTAAGAATTACAACCTTGGACTCGGAAAACCTTTTGCGAATATCTTCTACAATTTTTTTCTTTTCATCTATATTCAAAAATTACTACACCTCCTTTCCTAACCTGTAAAAACCGGAGGAAACGCTCCAATCGCAAATCTGTCTCGGTAGGCCGGAAATTCCGATTAAACACAAAAAAATGCACCTACGGTCTTTGACAGTAGTATTATGTCTCTTACAAAGTAAATCTATTATCTGCTCCGCTGAACAGAACCATCAAAAAGCTTCATTAAAAATGAAAAATAAAGAGCTAAAAACATTGTTTTACTTCTTTATCCCTCACTCTATCATTTTTTTAATATTATTTGGATAGGTCCTTGACACTGGCCGTATCTATCTTTACTCCAGGCCCCATGGTCGTTGATATTACAATATCTCTCAGGTAGGCTCCCTTGCTGGAAGCAGGCTTGAGACGTATAATAGTCTCTAACAAGGCAACTAAATTCTGAACAATCTTTTCTGCCCCAAAAGAAACCCTGCCCATGGGAGCATGGATTATCCCTGCTTTTTCAACCCTAAAATCTATCTTGCCCGCTTTGAGCTCGTCGACCGCCCTGGCAACATCAAAAGTAACTGTTCCTGTCTTTGCATTCGGCATAAGCCCTCTTGGTCCAAGAAGTCTCCCTATCTTTCCCACAGAACCCATCATGTCCGGAGTAGCAACAGCCTTATCAAAATTGAACCATCCGCCTTTAATTTTTTCAATCAGATCGTCACTTCCGACAAAATCTGCGCCGGCATCAAGCGCCTCCTGTTCCTTCTCTCCTTTAGCAAACACAAGAACCTTGATCTTCTTGCCAAGGCCATTAGGCAAAACAACCGTCCCTCGAACCATCTGATCGGCATGCCTGGGATCAACGCCCAGACGAATTGCAATATCAATAGATTCATCAAATTTGGTATACGATGAATCTATTGCCCTCTCCACAGCTTCGGCAAAATGATGCCTTGTTTTATTAACGACCTTTTTCCTGGATTCTAAATATTTTTTTCCCCTCTTTGGCATTTTTTCACACACTCCTTATCTCAGACAATATCAATCCCCATACTTCTGGCCGTACCCGCAATTATTTTGCATGCAGCATCCAGATCATAAGCGTTCAAATCAATCATCTTCTGCCTGGCTATCTCTTCGACCTGCTGTCGGCTAACCTCACCAACTCTATCACGCTTTGGATCACCTGCACCCTTGGCTATCTTTGCCGCCTGTTTCAAAAGGACAGCGGCTGGTGGCGTCTTGGTAATAAATGTGAATGTTCTATCCTGATAAACAGTTATAACAACGGGTATAATCATCCCCTCATCATTAGCGGTCCTGGCATTAAAAGCTTTACAAAAATCCATTATATTTACTCCATGCTGCCCCAAGGCGGGACCGATTGGAGGAGATGGATTTGCCTGGCCGGCTGTAACCTGAAGTTTTATCTGCGCAATAATCTTTTTTGCCATTTTCTTTTTACTCCTAATATGAACTTAGTTCGCTTCGCTCACAATTGGTCGAGTTGTCGAGTAGGAAATTGGTCGGGTAGGGAAATGGTTGACCACTCGACTATTTACAGGCCTTCGTGCCTTAGTGGCTGAACTGTTACCTAATATTTAATTAGCACGCCGAAGGTGTATCATAACTTTAGGCACTTTAATATATTTTTATAGTTTTGCAACTTGTACAAATTCCAATTCTACAGGTGTTGAACGACCGAATATACTTACCAGAACCCTTATCTTCCCCTTTTCAGGATTAACTTCTTCTACTATTCCATTAAAATTAGTAAAAGGGCCGTCTATAACGCGAATTTCGTCTCCGGACTCAAAAAAGAATTTCGGCTTTGGCTTGAGTTCGCCGCTCTCCATACGGCTTAAAATTTGCTTGGCCTCCTCGTCGGAGATGGGACTCGGTTTTTTTCTCCCGCCTAAAAATCCGGTAACCTTTGCTGTATCATTTACTATATGCCATGTTTCATCATCGAGCTCCATTTTAACCAAAATATATCCCGGATAGAACTTACGTAACGATTCCTTTCTTTTCCCTTTAACCAATTCAACTATCTTCTCGGTCGGCACAATAACTTCTCCGAATTTTTCAGCATAAGAGGAGGAAGCTACTCGCTCTTCCAGAGCTGCTTTAACTTTATTTTCAAAGCCAGAATAAACGTGGACTATATACCATTTTAGAGCCACTCTTTTCTTCTCCTCATATTATTGAATAAACACACGGACCAGATTTGACAGACCAATATCAACTATTCCGAGAAAAAACGCTATTATCATGACAAGTATTATCACAACAAGAGTCGAGCCAAGGGTCTGCTTGCGTGTAGGCCACGTTACCTTCTTAAGCTCAACCTTAACTTCTCTAAGGAACTGTAATCCCTTATTCAGGTAATTTTTATCCTCCTTGGCCCAGCTTGATGCTTTCTTCTGCGGTAAAGTTTGCCTTCTTTTTACAGCTCTGGAAGAACCGACAACCAACGCAGCTTTCTCCATGGCGACATTGCCTTTAGGCTGTGATGATGTCGCTACGCCAACATTTTTTTTCTTGTCTTTCTTCTTGCTTGCAGGCTTTTTCCTTTGTAACCGTCCCATTGTGCTCCTAAATCAACTTGAGACCTTTGCAAAACGCCCCCTTTTGCCCAATCTCGGTGTCAGGCTCAAATTTTAATCCTCAAAATATTCAATATATTCTTCCGGTTAAAATTTTCGCCTTCCTTGAGCTTGAACAAAATTGAGCATTTTTCAAAGGTCTCCTTGTCAAACCTTAAACTCAAAACTTTTGCAAAATGATTTGGCAGGCCAGGAGGGATTCGAACCCCCAACACCCGGATTTGGAGTCCGACGCTCTACCGTTAGAGCTACTGGCCTGCATCATCATTATACCGTTTCCGTTTATTTGGTCTCTTTATGCAAAGTATGTTTTCTGCAAAATCTACAATACTTGCTGAATTCCAGCTTATCCGGTGTTGTACGTTTATTTTTTGTTGTCGTATAATTTCTTCTTTTGCATTCAGCGCATGCAAGTGTAACGATTGTTCTCACGATCAGACTCCTTCGCCGTTATTCAATTATTTCACTTACCACTCCGGCGCCGACAGTCCGACCGCCTTCCCTTATCGCAAACCTCAGCTCCTTCTCCATAGCTATAGGTGTTATCAAATCAGCCGTAATGGTTACATTATCTCCAGGCATAACCATCTCTATTCCTTCAGGTAAAGTTAATATCCCTGTAACATCGGTGGTCCTGAAATAAAACTGCGGCCGGTATCCATTAAAAAACGGAGTGTGACGACCTCCCTCCTCCTTGCTTAATATATATACCTCAGCCTTAAACTTCGTGTACGGCATTATCGAACCTGGTATGGCTACTACCTGACCACGC
>JAUWQO010000187.1 GCA_030610995.1 Desulfobacterales bacterium | reverse complement strand
AAACAGCTTGATCGGACAGCTTTTCATAGAGATATGAGCGTTTTTTAGGTGATAATTTTTTTGAATCAGTAATGTCGGGATCATGAAATGAAGTGGGCAGAAGAACGGCCGCAGAAACAACCGGGCCAGCCAATGGTCCTCGACCGGCCTCATCAATACCTGCAATATATGAAAAGCCTTTTTCAATGGCTTTTGATTCAAATAACCACAGGTCTCGTTCCATGAGCAAACTATCTGAAACCGCGTTCTTTTATTCTGGCGGCTTTGCCTCTGAGTTTACGCAGATAATAAATTTTTGATTGCCGAACCCGTCCCCTGGAAACGACCTCAATTTTATCTATTATCGGAGAGTGGAGAGGAAATATGCGTTCGACTCCAACACCATAAGATACCTTGCGTACGGTGAATGTGGCATTTGCCAGGCCTTTGCGTTTGCTTATTACAACGCCCTTAAAAACCTGAATACGCTCCTTTTCACCTTCTTTTATTTTAACACTAACTGTAACTGTATCGCCTGCAGCGAAATCAGGCAAATCAAGCCGCATCATTTCTTTTTCTAATTGTTGTATTGTTTGCATAATAGTAATTTTCCTTTATTTGGATTTTTCCTTCTACCAGAAATTTACAACCTCATTTTGTAAGCGTTCACAGAACGTTGAAATTAGAAATTAGAAAATAGAAATTGGGCATTCATGCTTTTGTACTGTTCTTCCCAATTTCTATTTTAATCTCTCCCAAATTTCTACTTTCCAATTTCAAGTTTCAAGCCGTGAACGGCTACTGTCCTGTCATCTATGTAGTGTCGCAAATATAGCCGTCATTCCCGCGAAGGCGGGAATCCAGTATTTCTGACTACTTCGGTGCTTCTGGATTCCCGCTTCCGCGGGAATGACGGCCATATTTGCGACACTACATAGATGACAGGACAGTAGCCGTTCACGGCTTGAAACTTGAAATTGGAAATTGGGAAGAACGGTACAAAAGCATGAAGGCCAAATTTCCAATTTCTAATTTCAATGTTCCGTGAACGCTTACGTATTTTTATTCCTGGGAGAACAGCAAAATGGAACCAATTTTATTATATGATACCACCTTGAGGGACGGGGCTCAGGGAGAAAATATCAACTTCAGTGCTGAAGAAATGATAAAGATCGCTCAGAAGCTTGATGCCCTTGGGATTCATTATATAGAGGGTGGCTGGCCAGGTTCCAATCCCAGGGACGAGCGCTTTTTTGAGCTTGCAAAAAATATTAAATTTCAAAACGCCCGTCTCAGTGCATTCGGCTCTACTCGAAGACCTGGAATTACTGCTGATGAGGATCAAAACTTAAAAGCCCTTATTAAAAGCAGCACACCTGCTGTAACAATATTCGGCAAAACCTGGGATCTTCATGTTGAGCAGGTCATGGACAATACCCTGCAGGAAAATCTTGCTATGATAAAAGATAGCGTAGAGTTCCTTAAAAGAAACGATCGAGAAGTTATTTATGATGCCGAACATTTTTTTGATGGCTATTCAGCAAATAGAGAATATGCATTACAGACTCTTATGGCAGCTATAGATGGAGGAGCGGAGACAGTTGTTCCCTGTGACACAAATGGTGGAACACTGCCACATGATATAGAAGCCATTATGAATGATGTGTATGATACTCTCAATAAATACAGGGGGAAAACAAATTCTCCGCCGATTAAAATCGGAATCCATACTCACAACGACAGTGGCCTTGCTGTAGCAAATTCCATTGCAGCCGTACGCCAGGGGGCTGTTATGGTACAAGGAACTATAAATGGATATGGAGAAAGATGCGGAAATGCGGATCTTACTTCTATTATACCTATTCTCAGTATAAAAATGAATCGTCAATGTATTTCCAAAGAAAATCTGGCAAAACTAAAAAGCATATCCAGGTTTGTAAGTGAATCCGCAAACATGACCCCCCTTAATTCAAGGCCTTTTGTCGGCAAAAGTGCATTCGCCCACAAAGGTGGTATTCATGTAAGCGCCATAATGAAAGTGTCTATAGCTTACGAGCACATGAAGCCTGAATTAGTAGGAAATGAACGCCGTGTGCTGATATCTGATCTTGCCGGTAAAAGCAACGTGGAATACAAAGCCAGAGAACTCGGCATAGAGCTTGGAACGAACGGTTTTGACAGCCGCAAGATCGTTTCGGAAATAAAGCGTATGGAAGAAAAAGGATACCAGTTTGAAGTGGCTGATGCTTCATTTAAAATACTGATGGAAAAACTCACAAAACAGTTTAAGCCGCTGTTTGAACTGAAATCCTTTAGAGTCCACATTGAAAAGGAAAAAGATCGCCCATGTTCTGCTCATGCAACGATAAAGATATCCGTAGGTGACACTGAAGAAATTACCGCTGCAGAAGGAAGTGGACCGGTAGGCGCTCTGGATAACGCTCTGCGCAAAGCTCTTGAAAAATTCTATGTAGCAGACCTGGATTCCATGCACCTTGTAGATTTTAAGGTTAGAGTAATTGATGCATGGGAAGGGACTGCCGCAAAAGTAAGGGTCTTAATAGAATCGCGTGATGAAGATCATATCTGGAGTACAATCGGCGTTTCAGAAGACATAATTGAGGCGAGCTGGCAGGCATTGGCAGATAGCTTCCAGTATAAACTTTCAAAAGAAAGAACGTAAAACGGGGATCAGGGATCAGGGATCAGGGATCAGGGATTGGAGATTAGAGATTGGGAGATTGGGAGATTGGGAACTTTTTCTGATCTTGACTCTTGACCCCCGATCCCTGATCCCTAACCCCTGTCTCTTATAAGCTTAGACTTGGGTAAACTCATGAGTGAAAGAGTAATAATTTTTGATACAACACTAAGAGATGGTGAGCAGTCTCCGGGAGCAAGCATGAATACCGGAGAAAAGATGCGACTCGCTACACAGTTGGAAAAACTCGGCGTTGATGTGCTGGAAGCCGGCTTCCCTGTCGCATCTGAAGGAGATTTCGAGGCGGTTGTCCAAGTCGCAGGTGTTGTGAAAAATATCGAAGTTGCCGCACTGGCAAGAACACAAAAAAATGACATTGACCGTGCCTGGTCTGCAATCCGTCATGCAAAAAAACCCAGGATTCATACATTTATAGCTACTTCAGATATTCATATGAAATATAAGCTGAAGATGAATAGAAAAGAAGTGGTTAAAACCGCTTTTGAAGCTGTCAAATACGCAAAATCTTTTACTGACAGTGTTGAATTTTCAGCAGAAGATGGATCAAGAAGTGATCGTGACTTTCTTTGCAAGGTTTTTGAGGCGGCAATTGAGGCAGGAGCTACTACTCTTAACCTCCCAGATACAGTGGGATATGCTATTCCACAGGAATTCGGGGACCTTGTAAAATATGTCATGGCGCACACGCCAAATATACATAAAGCCATATTAAGTGTGCACTGCCACAATGATCTTGGCCTTGCCACTGCAAATACGATTGCAGCAATATTTGCCGGAGCCAGACAAGCAGAGGTAACCATAAATGGAATTGGAGAAAGAGCCGGCAATACTTCACTTGAAGAAGTGGTAATGGCGCTGCACACAAGACCCAATTTTCTTCCTGTATATACCAATATAAAAACCGAACATATTTACCCGACAAGCCGGCTTGTAAGCATGATAACCGGAATTATGGTTCAACCGAATAAAGCAATCGTAGGAGCCAATGCATTTGCCCACGAAGCTGGAATCCATCAGGATGGCATGCTGAAGAATCCCATGACATATGAAATCATGAAGCCTGAAACCATAGGGTTAAGTAAAAGTAAGCTTGTTCTGGGAAAGCATTCCGGCAGACATGCACTTCGCTCACATTTAAAGGAGTTGGGATATGACCTTAGTGATGAAGAGTTAAAGCTTGTTTTTAAAAAATTCAAGGAGCTTGCAGATAAGAAAAAGCATATTTTAGATGAAGATCTGGAAGTTATTGTTACTGAGGGCGTTTTAAGAACAGCGGAAGTCTTCAACCTTGAATATCTTCATGTTTCAAGCGGAACAACAGTTAAGCCAACTGCAAATGTTAAACTCAAAATAAATGAAAGATCTGCAGAAGGCTCCGGATCTGGAAATGGCCCGATTGATGCTGCCTATAATGTTATTGCAAAACTTACAGGTTCAAAATCAGAACTATTAAGGTTTTCCGTTAGCGCAATTAGTGGAGGTACGGATGCACAGGGCGAAGTTACTGTACGATTAAAAGAAAACGGAGTTATTGCCCTTGGCAGGGGCGCTGATCCGGATATTATCACAGCCAGTGCCAAAGCCTATATTAATGGACTTAACCGGCTTGAATACTTAAAAGCAAATCCCATAGAAACATCTATTAAATAGGTGGATAGGTAGAAGGCTGAAGGCTGTCAGGAAGCTTCACTTTTCACTTTTCACTTTTCAACCTTCTTTCCACGGGTGCAATACAAAAAAGTTACATCATTGATGATAATACCTAAATTGAGCGATTAGCTGTTAGCTATTAGCGTTTAGCTTTGAAAAATCAAGGTATTGCGTTAATTAGAAATTGCACCCAATGGGTGAAAGTTTGTAATAGCAAAACATTCTGTAATCATTAAACTAATAGCTAACCGCTAAAGGCTAATCGCTCAATTT
>JAUWQO010000114.1 GCA_030610995.1 Desulfobacterales bacterium | reverse complement strand
TCCGTCTGGCATATAAAAAAATATTTAGGAGTTGATTATGTATATCGAAATAAAGGGGGTTGATTTCGTCAATAAAGGCGCGGAACTGATGATGCATGCTGTTTTGCAAAGGGTTGGTGAAAAGATTCCCCAAGCCAAATTTGTGCTGGCACCCAGTGTACAAAGCTACGAAAAAAGAGCCAGGCTTGGCCTATATCAAAAGATATGGTTTTCTAAATTTGGTATACCTTTGGGGATGTATTTTGGAAAATATATTCACAAAAAATTGCGTGAATATTATGGGCTGGTCTGTCATGAAGAAATCAAAATTGTTCTTGACGCCTCGGGCTTTTCTTACACTGATCAATGGGGACCGGAAAGTAGTGTATTGATGGCCCAAGCCGTCAAAAGATGGAAAAACAATAACGCCAAGATCATTCTTCTTCCTCAAGCTATGGAACCTTTCACTTCTAAGCAAATCCGACATGCTTTTGCCCAAGTCGTGGAAAAAGCGGACTTGGTTTTTCCCAGGGATGAAATTTCCTACAAACATGTTACCGACTTGGTCGGGAAACAAAAGCATGTCATTCAAGCGCCAGACTTTACCAATTTAGTCAAAGGAGCGGTCCCTGAAGAATTCAAGGGTAATGAAGGTCGATTTTGTATCATTCCCAACTATCGCATGATAGATAAAACTTCATCAGAGGAAAGCGGAAAATACATCCCCTTTTTGGTAAATTGTGTACAGCACTTATTGAAGCAGAAAATTTTGCCTTTTATTCTGGTACATGAAGGAGAACAAGACTATTGGCTGGCTAAAGAAGTGTGTAAACAGTGTGGAGAAGAGCTGGAAATTGTAAGAGAAGTTAACCCATTAAGAATTAAAGGCATTATCGGTACTTGCAGAGGAGTGATCAGCTCTCGGTTTCATGGTTTAGTCAGCGCCTTGTCCCAGGGCGTACCGGCCCTGGCCACTGGCTGGAGTCATAAGTATGAGATGCTTTTTGCTGATTACGGCTTTCCAGAGGGTTGCATTCCGGTTGATTCTTCTGATTCTGAGATAAAAAAGAAGATAATCCAAATTACTGACGAGACCAAGACCATCCAGCTTAGGCAAAAACTTACCAAAGCAGCCCAGATCCAGAAGCAAAGATCAGAAAAGATGTGGACCAGGGTGTTTAAGTGTATCGGGATATAAAGGTTTGTTGAGTTTACCCCGTTGAGTGGCATATGATTATTTCGTTGGGGTGTATGGTATGGTCAACATATATAATTTCAAGAATCCTTATAATCCAACGAGTTCTGAACAACAGATGAAGGGGATAGTTATAGAATGAAAGCGTCAAGGGACTTTAATGTGGATGAAATTATCAATTTGTGAGAGCATTGATTTGACGACAATTATGCAGAGGAGGAAGAAGAAATGAGAAATCAATATACAGCAATAGTGAGGAAAAGCAGACTTGAATATGTTGCGATATGTTTGGAACTAAATGTTTCGGCCAGAGGGGAAGATCTGGCATCCGTTGAGAAAAATCTGAGAAACGCCATAGAATTGTATCTTGAGGACATAAAAGAACATCCTGAGACCTTTGTTTCTCCTGTTCCTACCCAGGAGTTTATTGAGTTCATCAGAGATACTGAGCCTGAGTGGTACAAAGAGCCGGCGGAAGGGTTGCTTTTGAGGCCTTTAGAGATTCATGAGGTTCCATCATATGCGTAAGATACCTCCATTGTCGAGCAAGGAGTTGGTGCGTATGCTGGAAAAAGGCGGTGCCATATTTGTGAGACAAGGAAAAACTGATCACGCAATATACTACAGGATGGTGGATGGCAAACGATTTTCCGCTCCTGTCCAGATGGGGAAGAAAACATTAGACCCTGTCTATTGCAAAAGGGTTTTACGACAGTTGAAGTTCACAGATGTTGAGATTGAAAAGCTTCTTGCATAATTCAGACATCGTCAAGTGGTCGAGTGCTTAGCCCAACTTTAACCCCATTTTCATAAAAAGCCACATTTGAAAAATATGAATAAGAATGCATTCAAGAAAATGAAAAATATTTTAAGACAAATTCTGCCGCAGCCGATAAAATCACTTATCAAAAAAGCAAGGATTTTAACCCTGCGAGGCAGTCGTTTTTACTGCCCGGTGTGCTAAAGAGGTTTTCGCAAGTTTTTTGAATTCGGGGTCAATCCCCGGCCAAATGCCCAATGCCCTGGTTGTGGTTCCCTTGAAAGACATCGCCTGCTCTGGATTGCTCTTCGTGATTTGCAGGGTAAGGGCCTGAGTCAGCCATCACTGATCCAAAAGAACGCCGGCATCTTTACAGCCACGTGCACAATTTAATAAATGCATCCTACTATTATCATACCTGCATTTCGTAGACCTTATTCATTGTTACGGCTACTTCAGTCACTTGAGGCGGCAAAGTACCCAGATAAAGACGTTCACCTCATTATTTCATTGGATGGCGGAGCAGACGTTGAGGTTGTTAATATTGCAAAGTCGTTTCGATTTTCCCACGGAGATGTTGAAGTTATTGTGCGTGAGCGTAATATTGGTTTGCGAGAACATATCCTTTGGTGTGGTGATCAGAGTAATAAATATGGGTCGGTTATAATCCTTGAAGACGATCTAATTGTTGATCCATATTTTTATCATTATGCTGTTTCTTCGCTTTCTTTTTATGAACATGATGAAATTATTGCAGGTTTGGCACTATATTCACCCAAGTTTAACGAATATGTTAATCTCCCTTTTGAACCAATGTATAACGGCTCATCTACTTACCTTATGCAAGTTGCTTGCTCTTGTGGACAAGCTTGGACTGCCATGCAATGGTCTCTATTTAAATCGTGGTATGAAACGTCAACTGAAAAAGATATTGATTCATGCTTGGCTTTGCCGGATGCAGTTAAGAAATGGCCGAAAAGTTCTTGGAAAAAATACTTTGATGCCTATCTCGTATTGCACTCAAAGTTTTTTGTTTATCCCTATCAAAATTACACGAGCAATTGTTCAGATGTCGGAGGGAAACATATTGTTCAAGGAAGTAATCTATTTCAAGTTCCATTAGGTTCCGAGTTTCGACAGGCAGATAATTTTCATTACTTCACTACAAATGAGTCTATGGTTCATTATGATGCTTTTATGGAACCTTGTGGACAGTATGTATCAAATTTACTGGGGCTCAGCTTAAGTGACTTTGAGATTGATTTTTATGCATCAAAACCTATTGATCTTTTAAGATCAAAAAAATATTGCGTGACAACCCGGGAAACTAAAATCGTACTTAAGAAATTCCCTATTCGATTTAAACCAATTGAAAAAAACCTTTTTTTTGAATGTGAAAGCCCGAATGGTTTGTATGCTGCTCTTACTAACGCGGTAGGAATAAAACAATCACGTTATAACTTTAATTATTACTTAATGGCAGAGTACTATTCTTATTTTAATATACTTTCTAATCGTTTTGTTTATAATTTCATTATTGCAGTCATGAAAAAAACAAAAAAGTTAATAAAAAAGTATTTATTATTTTATTGAGTTTTAGCTATGTCGTTTTTTTCCTTATTTAGTGCCTGAACGAAAACCCTGAAATATGGTTTTTCGATTTTGTTTAGAAATTTCAAACTCGCTGAGATTGCTTTCTTTTTTTAACTCGAAACTAAAAAACTCGAAACAGTGTCTGAACAGCCTTTTCGTTCAGACACTATTTAGAGGCAATCCAGCAATTAAAAGATAAGGACAATCTTTTTTTACTGTTTTTTGGCAATTTGGATGAAAGCATAATTAAAGAATCAGGATTTGACTATAAAAGTTTGGGCTTTTTACATGATACTATTTCCTTAAGGCTTGCCTATTCTGCTTCCGATGTTTTTGTTGCCCCATCTTTAATGGATGCTTTCGGGAAAACACTTGCGGAATCCATGGCTTGTGGTACGCCGGTCGTATGCTTTGATGCAACAGGGCCAAGAGATATCGTTGACCATAAAGTAAATGGATATAAAGCTTCGCCCTATATGGCGGAAGACCTTGCCGCCGGCATCGACTGTGTCCTATCCGATGAAAACCGCCATAAAGAACTTTGCATAAACGCCATGGAAAAAGCAGTGGCCTGTTTTGATATTAAAAAAGTGGCAAGGCAGTATGCTGCATTGTACAGGGAAGTTCTTGGATGAAAGATGAAGACCTGACCATTGAGAATTTTAGATAGCTATTGACAAAGCGGGAGAAACGATGAACCTGCCTGAAATCGGCGATATAGTAACTACAAAAGAAGCCTTGGAATTATGCCGGTATTTCGGCCTGGATTATCTGATTGAACGTATTGAATCCGATTCGGAAAGGTATTGGGAGTTACTGTTCAGCCGCAGATTTACGCGGATTCACACAGATAGAGTTAAATAGAGAAAATATAGATTGTCCCTGGTTTTTATAAAATAATCCGTGTTAATCTGCGTAGATCCGTGGCAAAAATAACGACAATAAAGCAGGTTTGGCCCCAAAATCATATAAATTTCAAAGCTGAAAGGTAAAGGGTAGAAGAATTTGAAATTATATCTTGATATGTGTGTTTATAACAGGCCGTTTGATAATCAGAGTCAGCCGAGAATAATGCTTGAAGCTCGGATTTTCATTATGCTCCTGTCGATGATATCCGAAGGTCGGTTTGATCTCATCAATTCGTTTGCATTGGAATATGAAAACAGCAAGAATCCAAATATCGAAAACATGCTGAAGATATCAGACTTGTTGGGATATTCCACAGATTACATATCTTGTGACGAAGCCATTTTGGATAGATCTCTGGAGTTTGAGAAGTATGGTCTGATGGGTATGGATGCTGTGCATATTGCATGTGCTGAAAAAGCTAAAGCCGATTTTTTTGTAACGTGTGATGACAATCTTATTAAAAAACTGGACCTGATTGATAACATAGGAATTGTATATTATAATGCAATTGATTTTGTATCAAGGGAGGTATTTAAAACATGAGTATGCCATTGAGTGAATTGACTCCTGCTGAGGTTAGAAGAGCAGGTTGGGAAGCTTTGACAGAAAAATTAGGTCCGTCCAGCGCTTTAAAATTTATCCTGGATTATGATCGCGGTGAAGGCAATTATACTGAACTCCGCAGAAAGATATTTAAAGGAAAAACAGTCAAAAGTATTATTCAGGATATGAAAAATGAAGACTTTGTTTAAGCATGTTGCGTATTCTCTTTGCGCCTGAGTGAGGCCACAGGCCATGTTTCCTACCGATGATGCACACTCACATCATCCATGCCCCCATATCCGCAAATTCTCCAGCTTGATAAACAGAGATTTCAGTTTTGATAATCTGGAACTTTTTGGCACTGTTCTTTATTGCATTCGAGCCTTGCAGGAAAACGACATGGAGTCTAATCTCAAAAAAGTGATCCAGGAGTTTCAGGCATGGAAGGGAACGAGATACAGTGATAAAAATATAGAAAACGCCTACGGAAAATTGTACCCTGTTTTTTCCGTGGTGTGATTAATACAGTCTCTTCAAAATAAAATGATCCAAGAAGTCGTCACTCCGATGAAAATCGGAGTTCAGATAGGATGCTGTTGCAAAAAGAGCTGAAAACAGCGATGTCGTTTATGGTTTTTAGATCGGATACTACAAAGACAGGAACGATCTTTATCAAAAGATACTCGGGCTGGGCAAAGATACACTGCACAAGAGAGGTGTAATCATGACGATAGCAGAAAGATTTTATAAGGTGACCAAAGAACTGCCGGCACCGTTGCTGGCAGAGTTATTGGACTTTGCCGAATTTTTAAGACAAAGAAAAACGCCAGGGAGGCAAGCTGAGAATATCGCACAACGTATTCACCAGCGTTTCGCAAACTTAGCGGGGGAAGAATTGCCCATTCCTGCACGCCAGTTATCTCGCATGCCTCCCCAGTGGGATCGCTGATGGAGCAAGCAATATTGTTGGATATAAACGTTTTGTCCGAGTTAATGCGCCCTCAACCGGATGTTCAGGTATTATCGTGGTTTGATTTACACAATGAAGCCTGGTATTACACTTCTGCTGTTACACAAGCTGAAATTCTGTTAGGTATTTCGCTACTTCCGTCAGGTAAACGTCAAACCAGATTGACGGATGCCGCTGCTGGGATGTTTTCGAAAGAATTTTCGGGGCGCGTGCTTCCATTTGATGAACAGTCTGCAGAAATTTATGCAGAATTGGTGACAGCAAGAACACGTGCCGATCAGCCTATTAGCACGGAGTATGCACAGATTGCGGCTATCACGCTGTCCAACCGTCTTTGCCTGGCAACTCGTAACATGAAGGATTTCAATGGAATTGCAGAATTAGTACTGGTTAATCCATGGGGCACACCATGATTTTAACCTCATCCCTTCCTCAACGGCATAAGCACTAACTTACTCGGTGCAATATTGAAATTTCCCCTCTCTGGACTGAAGGCAGAATTGCAAACAGGATCTATGATTAAAAGTTTAAACTAATTGGTTCTCTTTGGAGCGATGAACGCAACCAGCGAGTACAGGAAAGGATTTGACCTGCTTTACGAGTGTCTAAAACAATTGTTTGCCAAATGGTCAGACAAGGCGGAGTTGATTGTTTTTGGCTCCAGCGAACCGGAAAACCCGCCTGATTTTGGCCTGCCGGTGCATTATCTGGGTCATCTGCACGATGATGTCAGCCTTGCGCTTCTCTATTCTGCGGCGGATGTGATGGTAGTTCCATCGCTACAAGAAGCATTCGGGCAAACGGCATCCGAAAGTTTAGCATGCGGTACACCGGTTGTAATGTTTGGTGCGACAGGTCTGCTCGATATTGTAGATCACCAAATAAATGGCTACCTTGCAAAACCTTATGACACCAGCGACCTTGCCGCCGGCATCAACTGGATTCTATCCGATGAAAACCGTCACAAAGAACTGTGCATAAAGGCCAGAGAAAAGGCAGTGGTGTGTTTTGATATTGAGAAAGTGGCAAAACAGTATGCTGAATTGTATGGGGGAGTGTCGGGTTGAAAGCTGAAAAGCTCAAAGCGATCCGCGGATTTACGCAGATTTGCGCAGATAAAAAAACAGTATGAAGTAAGGAGTAAGGAGAGCAATACTATCTTTCTCCGTAACCGTTCACGGAGGTATAAAACGACTGTAACAATGCGGTTTTTAAGCATAAAATGGATTAAATACGTTTCGACCCCAAAAGTTGCCAAATTTCGGGATTCCTTTAATATCAAGGGGTTGCAAGCTTCCAGTCTGATTTGCGGAATTTACTGGTTTCTCTAACTACTTGAAAACTAAGCACTTGTGTCCCGTGAACGGTTACCTTTCTCCTTTGCGTCTTGGCGTGAGATCCATTTTTTCTGTCTTGGTTTTTAGAAAATAATCCTGACAATCCAGTAAATCCTGTCTATACTACGCACTGCCACAAATTGAGCTTATTTGTCATTTCGGTAATAGCTCAATAAATAGGGTAGGGGCGACGCTAATCGCCCACATCGGGAGGTTAAAACCTCCCCTACCCTGATTTATTGAACTGATACTCATTTCGACTGGAAGGAGAAATCTTAAAATTCCTCACATTCGTTCGGAATGACAGAAACGCAAGTTACAACCGTGTCAAGTATAATAATAAAAAGCAGCTGCTGATTTATGAGAATTTTTGCTTGACATAATACAAACGCAGGCTCTATTATGGAAATAAGGATTCCAAAAAGGAAGTATATATGGAAACAATAACCCGCTTTTTTCGGGACACAAAACAGAGCTTTTTTTTGTTTGGACCACGAGGTACCGGGAAATCTACATGGGTTCATGAAAATCTAAAGAACGCCCTGTTTATTGACCTGCTCGCGCCGGAAGTTTTTCGAGCTTACTCAGCCAAACCGGAGAGACTGCGTGAAGTTTCTGAAGCATATAAATCAGGAGGCACAATTGTTATAGATGAAATTCAAAAAATACCCGAGCTTTTGGATGTGGTTCATCAGCTTATGGAACAGCACTATGACTGGCGTTTTATATTGACAGGATCAAGCGCAAGAAAGCTTAAACAGACAGGGGTTGATTTGTTGGCAGGACGTGCGGTGGTTAAAACCATGCATCCGTTTATGGCGGCAGAGCTTGGCAACCTGTTTTCTTTGGAAAAGGCCCTTACTCTTGGATTGATTCCTCTGGTATTGGGTGCTCCAAGCCCAAAAGAAGCGATCAGCGCTTATGTAGCTCTTTATCTCAAAGAAGAAGTTCAAATGGAAGGCCTTGTCCGTAATATCGGCGCATTCAGCCGGTTTCTGGAAGCCATCAGCTTTTCCCATGGAGCTGTTTTAAATATCTCCGACGTTGCCAGAGATTGCCAGGTTGAGCGCAAAACCGTTGAAGGTTATATTTCAATTCTTGAAGACTTGCTTCTATCCTTTCGCATACCTGTTTTTACAAAACGGGCCAAACGGTATTTGTCATTTCATCCCAAATTTTACTATTTTGATGCGGGGGTTTTCAGGTCGGTCCGCCCTGCCGGACCAATAGACAGCCCTCAGGAAATCGACGGAGCTGCAATAGAAGGGCTTGTCGCTCAGCATCTCAGAGCGTGGAATTACTATAGTGGAGGGAGCTGCAATCTTTACTTCTGGCGGACAAAATCAGGAAATGAAGTTGACTTTGTGGTTTACGGAAAGGACACTTTTTGTGCCATAGAAGTTAAAAACACGACAAGAATACAATCAAAAATGCTTAAAGGTTTGATTGCTTTTAAAGAAGATTATCCTGAGGCACAAGCCTGTCTGTTGTACCGTGGCAAAGAGCGCCTTAAAATAAAAGATATCTTGTGTATGCCATGCGAAGAGTTCCTGATGAACCTGAAACCGGATAAAAAAACAGTATGCGGCATGAAGTAAGGAGTAAACAGAGCAAAGAATTATTGTAACCGCAGATAGGTTTAAATACAAAAAACACTCAGCCACAGATTTGCACAGATAGGCACAGATAAGTTTAAAAGAAAAAAGCAAAAAAAGATCAGCGGTAATCTGCGTAAATCTGCGGCAAAAAGAATAAATTTAGCCGCTCCGGTTAAATAAAAGCAAAATCAGATTTAACTGGGCAGGCAGATAAACGCAGATGGTAACTACTCACGTAGTCAGGCTGAAGGTATTTAGGCTGAAGGCTGAAGGATGCAGGAAGAGCGCTTTGACGGAGAGACACCTGCCCGCCATCGCGAGCTCAGGCAAGGCGGGCGGGGCAGATTTTTGCATCAAACACGGC